>REDE01000185.1 GCA_007693635.1 Flavobacteriales bacterium
TGCACAAAAGTTTTTCCTTTGAAATGGAGTGTTGGCATATTATTTTTTCGATTTATTGTACTTTACCTTTTCCTCCGCCACTTGCAAGGCTTTCAAAGCCACATCTTCGTCCGCTATCTCATACACCAACTTGTCAGACAGCCAAGACACAAGCAAGTCGGATTCTTTTATCTTAAAGAACTCTGCAAGTTTTACCACCTGTTCTCGGTTTGCATTACGTTGTCCTCTTTCAATTTTGCTTAAAATTGCTTGATCAATATCAAGGAATGCGGCAACTGTCCGCAGAGGTAATTCCTTCTCTTCCCGTAGTTTTCTTATCGTTTCGCCTAAGCTTAGCATTTTGAGCATTTTTGTTTTGAATGATTATGTCAAAAATACAAAACAATTTCAGAAAATCTTCTAAAAAAGTTTTCAAAGTTTTCAACAGATTATTAATGTGAAATGAATAGAGAAAATTACTCACGAATTATTTCTTAAACAATATTCGTGAATCACTTCGATTATTTAGCTCGTTTAAAAAACTAAGGTAGTGTATCGGCTAGTGCGGTTTTAAAAGAGTTAGGGCATAGGGCATTATAAAAACCTCAAACGCCGGAAAATCCTAGGATACGTTTTCAATTCACTGCCAAAGCTTTTATAAAATCCCTCCAGCCCTGGCAAATCACTCCCCTCAAAATCAAAAACACCTCCACGCATCGAACCGTACAATAAATAATGGTCGAGGAGCTTGGTCATTGCACCGTGTTTGCGACCAAAATCATCTTGAGCACTGAAAAGAAAAACACTGCGATTGCGCGTAGACACCACAAAACCAGCGGCACACAACGCATTTTGAGCGTCGTATATCGAAACAACCTGTCCCATCTTTCGATAAATCAAAGCATACATGATCTGCTTCATCTTATCGTAATGCCCAGTGCTGAAATTGGTTTTTGCAGGTCCAATAGTGCTTTGAAACATTCGGACTAACACATCGGGAGAATCATTCTCCATAATAGTTAAGCCCGCCTTCTCCGCTTTCTTTAAATCTTTTATCCGCTGAGAATTGTAACCCGAATAAATTGATTCATAACTCTGGTTCAAACTCAACTCATAAGTTCTACGCCATGAAACATCACCCCTTTCAGGCAATGGATTATGCGTATTGAGATAGATATCGATGTGCACAAACTTCTTCGGGATTGCCTTTAAAAACTCCTCAACAAGCGATTCTGTAATTGTTTGCGCCCCAAAAACGCCCAACTGCTGAACCCCAAAAGGACGGTACAAATACGGGATAATTCTATATTTATTTCCGTAAACCAATGGCATTACCCATTCGTAATCGCCGTAAACCAAAGCATCCCACCTAGGCGCTACCATATCCAAATACCAATGATAGGCATAAAAATGGCCCAAAGGATCCGCCCCGATGCAGGCATCCCACTTATCACAATCTACAGCATCTTGCTCAATATATCGAATCATCGGTAACGCTTTATTAAGTCTTCAAAAACCCCGGGCCAGCCTCGCCATCTTCCCTCCCATTCACTAAAACTTCGATGGTGCATTACAGCCACCAAAACCCCTCCGTATGTACGCACCAAATCACCCAATTGGGTCATAAGACCAAATGCTTTTTGCGCCGAAACGCCTTGTTTCTCGGAATAAAAAGTATCGAGCCAAGGGAAACTATAAATCATAAAATCTTGAGCCCGGTTAGCCGCAACATCAAAAAATCGGAAAGGCATAGTCGTTCCGGCGCGAAAACCAGGCATTTCAGGATAGCCCATGCTATAGTCCTCTTTAATTCCTAACGAAAATAACTGGCGATATGTTTCTGGAAATTTCAAACGAATATAGTGCTGGCGACTTCGAATCACTGGTCGGCCCAAAATGGCCTCCAGCTTCATTTTTTCTAATCGCAAAGCTTCTAAATTACCAAATGCCGCATACGATGGGTGCCAAGCAACCTCAGCATTTTGATCCATTTTTCGAATCAGTTCTTGAAAATATCTGTTACCGGGACTCAAACTTCGATCGTGACCAGAAAATGCGGCACAAAGCACAAAATGAATGTAACGAATATTTTGCGTAGCACGCCACTGGAAATCGTAGGTGTTGAAGGGATCAACTCTCGCATCAAAAAGACTTTTAACGCGGCGAACCACCGGTTTATTTGCCAAAAAAATACTGCGAAATACTCCTAATATTCCCCGAAAAAATCCCTTGTTTGAAAAAGCTGTTGCATTGTCGACATCAACCGATGCGATAAACTGAAACCCAGGTTCCTGAAAGGGCGCATCACCCCATTTAAGGATTGAAGTTTCAACAAATTTTTTACGCCAAATATCAACAATAGGGTACTGTAAAAATCCCATTCGATACGCTAAACTGCATTTAGCGGGAAAACGCCCATGAATATCACGTTCGGCATCGTGATACTCCTCGTACCGTGATATTAGGTAAAAAATGCCCGCAAATACATCAAAACCAAAGTCACCGTCGCCCGGAAACAACAAAACATCTTTACCCTCGCCCGAAACTTTTACTTTGCACTTGCGTACCTCATCGTCGGCTAAAAAACCAGAATTATGTACCCAAAGACTTGCATCACTAGGAGCGGATTCGTGATACCATAATTTATACTTTGAATCAAAATTACCGAATTCCACTTTATCGGAAATAAGCCGGTAAGGTGTCGCTAACCACTCGGAAAAAAGCGTATCGAAAACATACGAAAGTCGGGCAGACTGATATGGAGAATAGATTACTATCATCCGAAAAGTCCGCCATTAAAATGCAGCGTTTGACCCGTGATATAACGAGCATCGTCGAGAAGTAAAAAACCGATAAAAGCAGCCATTTCTTCGGGATTTCCAAAATAGCCCATAGGGATTTTCTGTTGTATTTGCAATTGCAACTCCTCGGGAACTTGGTGAATCATTCCGGCATTCAAATATCCGGGAGCTACGGCATTTACCGTAATGTTTTTGCCTGCCAACTCTGCCGACTGAGCCCGCATGAGTCCTAGTAATGCTGCCTTAGAAGCGGCGTAAGGCGCCGTTCCCACAACGCCCTGAAAAGCCACAACAGAACTGACATATACAATTCTACCAAACTTCTTTTCACGCATGGCGGGAATTAGAAGGGAGCTTATATGAAAGGCAGCGTTGACATTGACCTCCATGACTCTATTCCAATCCTCGAGTGAATACTTCCAACTCATGGCGTTGATATTTACGCCGGCGTTATGAATAAAAACCTCGGGATTACCAACGGAGCGCTGAATGTCCTTAACCAACTGTTCCCGCTCACCTGCATTATCTAGATTTGCGGAAAACACGTGTAAGCGTTCGCGCTTGGGAAGACTGCCCTTGTGCACTTGGGCGGCCACTGTATAGCCTTTATTTAAAAGAAAATCCGTGAGTATCTGCCCGATACCGCCGGATGCTCCGGTTAGCAGAACGATCATATGCGAACGGTTTTTATATTCACAAACTCATGAATTCCTTCTACCGATAGCTCTCTGCCGTATCCACTTGCTTTTTGGCCGCCAAATGGCAATCGAGGATCAGATTTCACCCACTGATTGATAAAAACGGAGCCATCTTCAAATTTCTTTGCTAAAGTCCTTGCCTTTGCAACATCCCGTGTAACTATTGCCGTACCTAAGCCAAATTTGGTCCGCTTTGCCAATTTAATCGCCTCCTGCTCTGTCTTATACGTAATTACACAAGCCAGAGGACCAAAAGTCTCCTCATCAAAAGCGGGCATTCCGGGTTTAACATCCGTAATTAGTGTTGGCTGAAAATAGCTTTTCTTTCGCTTACCTCCCAATAGCAATTTGGCGCCCATAGCGATAGATTCTTTTAGCTGTCTTTCTAGATTCTCAGCTAAATCCAAACGAGCTAGCGGACCAATACCGGTATCTTCCTTCATCGGATCACCGTCGGTAAGCTTTTTTATTTTCGCACTCAATAAGTCGATAAATTCATCTGCGCGATCTTCTGGTACAATAAGGCGCTTAGCTGCAATACAACTTTGTCCAGCATTTCCAAATCGACCTTTAAATGCCAATTTCACGGCCAACTTCATATCTCCATCTGGCATAAGCACCAAAGCATTACTACCGCCGAGTTCTAAAACACACTTTTTCAAAGCAGCGCCTGCTCGAGCCGCAACGGCCCTACCTGCGCCTTCGCTGCCGGTTAGACTTATCGCGCGAATGTCCGCATGATCAATCACCTTTCCTGCCTGTTCCTCCGAAATAAACAACTGCTGAAAAGCGTGTCTCGGAAACCCACTGCGGCGAAATGCTTCCTCAACAGCTAATGAACAAAGAGGAACATTTGGAGCATGCTTTACCAAAACACTATTTCCAGCCAGTAGCGTAGGAACCGCAAAACGTAAAACCTGCCAAAAAGGATAATTCCAAGGCATAATACCAAACACCACTCCTATTGGATCATATTGCACGTAACTGGCAACAGACTCGGTGTGTACATCTTTGGTCTTCAAAAACTTTGGAGCATGATCGGCGTAGTATCGGGCTAAAGTCGCGCACTTGTCAATCTCCGCACGTGCTTCCAAAATGGGCTTACCCATTTCGGAGGTTATGCTGACCGCGTATGACTCGCGATTGCGAGTCAACTCGTCTGCCAAACGACTCATCAGTCGACAGCGCTCTGTCAACTTCACCTTTCTCCATTCTTTAAATCCTCGTCGGGCCAATTCAATGGACGAACTCAGCTCGGCATCGCTCAAGGTTTTGAAACGAGCATTTTCTTTTCCGGTAAAAGGATTTATGCTAATAAATTCCATAGATCAGGATAATACTTTTTTAGAGAGTCTAGCCAATATTCAGGCAAATTTACTCGACCAAATGAACGTGGCACCTCGTGAATTTCAAAATCGGAAAATTGTAAATCAATCGTACGGTAAGCATGCAAATGCTGAACTGTACCTACGGTGTCTAATTCCAGAAAAAAGGCATTAGCTCGGCAATCAAACCCTATCTGAAAAGCATAATCGTAGGCGCGACCCGCAACCTTAAGATTTCGAAAAATAACATCGCGTAGGGAGGTTTGGTTTTCGTCAATGGATAAATATACATCCTTATCTGCGCTTTGAAAAGAAAAACCGGCAGCGATTTGCTGGATGGCATTTTTCAAAAATACCGCAGCACGCTTTCGGGCATTATGTCTGAATATCTCTCCGCCTCCAGATTCAACTAATATGGTCGAAATACCCTTTGTCTGCATAAAATCACCCATTGCTAAGGGGTAATATTCGTCGGAAAAACGGGATGTTTGGAGCTTTTCTGCTTCCGACATCTGTCGATACTGAGCGCCAATTAGCCCCATAGCAAGATCTCTATGCTGGGTATTTCCAATGTAGTCTGGGGGAACATTAGGCGCCAAAAGAGCCATAACGGCTGGCTCTGCAGAATTCCCAACAGAAAAGATACTCCGCTGATCATGCATATTAAAGGCCCAATGCGGCCGAAAGGTCTCCACACAATCCATCAGAAATTTAGCCTCCGGCGTGCATAAAGTAGGTGCATCACGATTGATGTCAATGCCTAATGCGTTGGCGCGTGTATAGGCTTCCGCTCCGTCAGGATTGAGAATGGGAATAAAGCCAATAGTCAGCTTTTCCTCCCAGCTCGAATGC
>REDE01000041.1 GCA_007693635.1 Flavobacteriales bacterium
ATTGAGGGCGCTTATTATCTGGTAGAGGTTGATGAAGCGGAGCATGATCATTGAGGTAATTATAACTTTAAGCAAGAATTTCTCCATGCGCTTTCTCATTCAGTAGCCCTGAATTTATTTGGGTTTAATATTGCCATTCTGTACCCTAATTTTGCCTACATTCGTAAACATAATTTGAGCTAGATATTTTTGATATGGAGGTTGACGACATTGTAAGTTATTTTGAGCATTGGACATTGGGATGGATGGAAAGTCTGGGACTTGATCCTTGGCTCATCAAGCTATTGACCTTGCTTATTGATACAAGTCTGCTAACTCTTGGTGCGCTTATCGGAGCGTGGTTGTCGCGAAAGGTATTTCTACGCATCATTAAGGGGGTTATCAAACGTTCAAAAAACGTTTACGACGATTATTTACTAGAGCACAGGGTATTTGATCAATTGGCCTATATTTTTCCGATATGGATTGTTAAAAAATTGGCTCCTAGAGTTTTTATTTACTTTCCTGAGATGGCCACCTTGGTGGATCGTTTGGCGACATTGTTCATCATTTTAATTTTCATGATTGCTGTGCATCGCTTCCTCAAAGCGATGGGCGAAATGGGCGAGACGCTCAAATGGCTTCAGGGCAAACCTGTGCGTTCTTTTATTCAGGTATTTACCATAATCAACTACATCGTTGGTTTTATCTTTATCATTTCCTTTGTTATTGGCACCAAGCCCGGAAGTGTATTGGGTGCTTTTGGAGCATTAACCGCTGTTTTGTTATTGGTATTTAAAGATACCATTTTGGGATTGGTTGCTTCAATTCAGATTTCTGCCAACGATATGGTGCGAGTGGGAGACTGGGTAAGTATGGACAAATACGGCGCCGATGGTGACGTGACCGAGATCAATCTTACAACGGTGAAAGTCCGCAATTGGGACAAAACCATCACTACAGTACCTACCTACGCCTTTATATCCGATAGCTTCAAGAATTGGCGAGGCATGCAGAGTATGGGCGCTCGACGAATTAAGCGAGCGATCATGATCGATATTAATACTGTGAAATTTTTAGATGCCGATCTGCGCAAATTGCTTTCAGAAGTCTATCTCATCAAAGAATACATTGCCACACGGCAGGAAGAAATTGATCGGTACAATCAGAATTTAGACTTCAATAGAGAGGTCGTGGTCAATGGTCGAAACATGACTAATTTAGGGGTTTTTAGGCAATATGCATTGCAATATTTGCAAAATCACCCTAAAGTCCACCAGGCTGAAACCATTATGGTACGCCAGTTACAGCCTACCGAACACGGAATACCCTTGGAAATCTATTGTTTTAGTAATGATATTGCTTGGGTCAATTACGAGAATATTCAATCGGATATCTTTGACCACTTGTTGGCCGCTATCAAGCATTTTGATTTGCGCGTGTTTCAGGATCCCTCAGGTCATGATTTTCGTTCCGCTTTACGATCATAGACTATGGAATCATTGCGATACAATCTCAGCCAGTTGACCAGTTTTGGACGTTTGTTTTTCCTCATTTTCAGCTGTCTGTTAGCTTGGTTGGTATCAACCATCATACTTTGGTTAAGTGTGCCCTTATTTTTTGACATCAGTATTCCGCATATACCGTATTATTTAGCCCATCCCCATGAGTCCGATTCGGCTTCGTTTTTACTTTATTTGCAAGGAGGAAGCAGTGCGGGGTTGTTTATTGGTGGGGCTTTGATTTACAGTTATTTTGCCGAGCGAGGACAGTCAGTATGGTTTAATTTCACCGCGCAACACTCCAGATACAATTTGATTTTGGTGGGTATTGGTGTAATTGCACTATTGGGTTTGCTGCCAATGGTTGATGCTTTAGAGCGTTTAAACAAGATGCTTGT
The DNA here is from genome assembly GCA_007693635.1 of Flavobacteriales bacterium. Classification (GTDB taxonomy): domain Bacteria; phylum Bacteroidota; class Bacteroidia; order Flavobacteriales; family Schleiferiaceae; genus CSBr16-58. The sequence continues at coordinate 1,880 of REDE01000041.1, forward strand.
TTTTCCGGAATCCATGAGTGAACTTTCGGTGTATTTCGAGCGGATGCAATCGCAAATGGAGAGCGTTATCGCTAGATTAACAGCTGTTGAAACACCGGGTGATATCGCTTTTGTTGTTGTCGTCATGGCGGTGATTCCGGCAATTGGTGAAGAATGGATTTTTCGCGCCAAGCTTCAGGGGATTTTACAACGATTAACGGGAAGTGCTCATGGCGGGATCTGGTTGACATCCTTGGCTTTTACAATCATGCATCAACAGATTTTTGCCGTTTTACCAATGATGCTTTTGGCGCTGTTTTTAGGCTATTTATATGCCTATACCCGTTCACTTTGGATGACGGTAACGGCACATTTCGTTAATAATCTCACCTCATTAATAGTTCTTATGAACTTTCCCGATGCTTTTCATCAGCAAGATTTTCTGCCATTATGGATGTATGTAGGGTCGGCTTTTCTCTTGTTAGGAGCTATTGTGCTTTTAATTTTTCAGTGGAAAAAACTAGGCATTCACCAAATCATTCCATCAGCTCAATCTTAATACGAATTTCTTCATGTCGAAATCTGCGCGTCATCGAATCTTACTGCCGGAGATAGATACCGAGAGAATGTTGGCGCTCATTCCTGAAAATGAGTTCATGATGCTGTTGCGAGGAAGTGATGCGTTGTATTCCAAGTACTCTTTTCTCCTGGCCTGGGGTGCGGAGGAGGTTGTTGACGATTTGGGGATATTAGAGATGAATGATTGGTGTTTTGGTCATGTCGCCTACGACGCCCACGTGATGTGGAGTGGAGTAGGAGAAGTTCATCAGCCCGAGATGGGTTTTTCTCCCGTGCGCTTTTTTCGTCCACGCTTTGTTTTGGGCGAAATCAACGATCAGTTATTTCTCGACTGTTACCACTACGATATTGAAGCGGCGCTTTCGTGGTTGAGTTCAATTACAGATGGTTTCGACCTTGCTCCGCACTTGCCTGTACAATTTCAATTAGAGTCCATAGATTCTAGGGAAACTTATGTTTCAAAGGTCCATCAACTTCAAGAACATTTGTTGCGGGGCGATATTTACGAGATTAATTTTTGTTGTTTTTTCACCGGAAAAGCAAAACTAACCTATCATCATTTTTTAGGTTGGTACGAGAAAACGCAAGCACCATTTTCGGCATTTTACCGCAGTGAAAATGCGTTTTTGTATTGCGCCTCTCCGGAGCGCTTCATTTGTAAACGCGGTCAGTTACTTATAGCTCAGCCCATCAAAGGTACTGCGCCGCGCAGTGCGGATCCTCAACTTGACCAACAAGCGCGGGACAGTTTGTTAAAAAGCGAAAAAGAACGTTCCGAAAACGTTATGATCGTCGATCTCATGCGCAATGATTTGTCAAAACTTGCCGTAGTCGATTCGGTAAAGGTGGAAGAGCTCTTCGGAATTTACTCTTTTGCTCAAGTTCATCAGATGATATCCACCGTTACGGCTCAGCTTCGAAAAGACAGTTCTCTGCTGGATATTTTCAAGGCCACCTTCCCAATGGGGTCGATGACCGGTGCGCCCAAAAAGCGTTCTGTGGAATTGATAGGGCAATTCGAAAATAGCGCCCGTGAGCTTTTTTCGGGCAGCATTGGTTACGTAGATCCCGATGGTGATTTTGATTTCAATGTGGTGATTCGCTCACTTATGTATAATGACCAAACCAATAAGATAAAAGCCGGTGTGGGAAGCGCTATTACGTATTTAGCCAATCCAGAGTCGGAATACGAGGAAATCTCTTGGAAACTTTCTACCATTTTAGCCATTCAACAGCCATGATACGCAAAAAGATTTCTTCTGCTTTTCAGCAGGCCGGTGTGCAGCCTAGCCATCGCATGCTTATAGCGTGTAGTGGAGGAATCGATAGCGTGTGTCTGGCCCATTTGGTGCGCGAAATGCACTTTGAGTCGGCTATTGCTCACGTCAATTACCACAAACGTGCCGAGGCGTCAGAAGCCGACGAGGTATTTGTCTCCCATTTGGCACAGTCACTCGGAATGGCTTTTTATCGAATAGATGCACCAGTCTTTTACAAGGGAAATTTTCAAGATGAGGCTAGGAAATTCCGATACGATTGGTTGAACAAATTAGCGCAAGATTTCGATTGGATTCTTACCGCGCATCATGCAGGCGATCAACGCGAAACTATTTTGCAAAAATTATTACGCGGGAGTGGGACTTTAGGTTTAGGAGGGATCCAAGCCGTACAAGCAAAGGTTTTACGACCATTATTGGAGGTAGATAAATCAGAAATCAGACACTACGCCAGCGAGAACAAACTAAATTGGCGTGAAGATGCCTCCAATGCTTCGATACATTACGAGCGTAATTATCTGCGAAATATTGTGTTACCACACCTAAAAGCCCATCATCCGCGTGGATTGGCTGGTTTAGATCGAAGTATTCGACATTTAATTACCCAAAGTTCGCGTACGGAAAGACTTTTAGAATATTGGCGAAACCTTTGTCTGCAAAAAATTCCCGGAGGCTGGGAAATCGATCTTGATGTTTTACCGGTTGATCATCGAGAGGATTGGCTGTATGATTTATTGCGACCATTCGGGCGCTTCAATACAAGCGACATTCTTCAGCATATGGAGGCTGGAGCGAATGCTCGTTCGCTCAATGGGAGTTATGTCTTAGAGACTTCATTAGCAAGAGTGTTTCTTTTAAACACGGGGTATGAAGATTTAGGGACGACTCATTTTGATGAAAAAATAAACACACTCAACGATTTACAAAAAATAGTACAAGGTAGGGAAGAAGATGCACTCGATTATTTTCAGTGTTCCTCTGCCGAATTATCTGCTATGACCATAAGGAAAATGCAAGACGGTGATCGAATCGTACTCCCAAATGGTACGCGAAAGAAGCTTAGTGATTTTTTATTGGAGAAAAGAATTCCCGTTCCACTTCGTCATCGTGCCGTTTGGTTGATTTTGCATAAGGATGCAATCGTTTGGATACCGGGCTTATACAGACGGGATGTTGTTCAGTCGGATCAAGATTCTAGCCTAACTTTTTCCTATATATCCCCCGACTTTTTTAAAGGCTATTAGTTAATCAATCCTAATTACATATTCGCTATTCACCCGACGGAATTAATGAGAACGGGGCAGAGGGGCGATCATGGGTTATTAATTTACTGTTTAAAAAAATGGATCACTATAGCGTTGGGCTGGTGTTTGGATTTTGATATGGGGCGTTTCCATTTCGCTTAATGTTTACCAAATGGTTAAACATTGTGCGCTGTTCGCTTTGTGCAACTTTGTGGATCCCTTGTGGTATAATTACCCGCATTAGCAGTTAAACTGCTGTTTAATATAACTTCGATTTGCATTAAGATTTTTTCAATTACTACATTTTTATTTTGCGTTATTCTGTAAAAAAAATCGCAATATAATTTTGTTATTTCATTTTTTTAATTTTTCTTTGCCCTGTCGTTTTGATTTCACTTTTTCGACAATCTTGTTATAATTAATATAAAAAACTGGTAATTATGAAAAAATTTACTCTAGGTGTATTCGTTTTTTGCGCAATTTTCTTTAATGATGCAAAACTTTTTGGACAAAACTTACTGGGGCCCAATGGAGTAATAGGCAATTCAAACAATGGCAATGTAAATATTGGTCCGAATGATAATCCTAATGCTCGGTTGAGAATACAGCCTACGGAAACAGATGGAACATTGCTTTTGCAAACCATTACCGGAGGAATTCAACAAGGTTTTCCAGGTGCGC
>REDE01000073.1 GCA_007693635.1 Flavobacteriales bacterium
TCCCGACATTGTATGTCGGGATGCTCTGAACCAGCTGAGCTAATCTCCCGTTATTGCGGTTGCAAATATACGTTGACAATCTTTTTTTGCAATTGAAAATGCAGAAAAAAATTATTTTTTTAATTCAAAAGTATAACGTGCCCTTTTCCGCTGATTTTTAATATTTCGGCTGCTGTTTTGTAGGTTTCAGATTCTGCTTCTAGGAGTCGGAGCTGCGCCTGGGTAGTGTTTTTGAGTGCTTCTCTAACGTCAATGTCTTCTCCAATTCCGCGTTCAAAGCGATCAATTGACAGCTTCAAGTTTTCTTCGGCTAACTTTAACCCGGCTGATTCAATTGCGTATATTCTTTGATAGCCTAGCCAGCTTTGCCATAAATTCATTATTTCCCCTTCAAGTCGTTGACGAAGGTCTTCTTCTCCAAGCTGCATTTGTGATAGAACGAATCGGCGCTCTTGCATAAGTCTGTTTGTTCGGTTTGCATTAAACAAAGTCCATTGCACCCTCAAGCCATAATTAAATCCGGTAGAGAAATTTTGTTCCAAAACGCCAACTTCATTTATTTGTCTATTGTTCAAATATTCGCCAAAAGTACCTAAGGTAGGTAAGTAAAAAGACCTTTGTTCTTTCATTTGATCTTCTGCAGAACGAATAGCAAGTCTTTGCATTAAAATTTCGGGGTTTTCTAAGGATACAGCATTTTGAAGTTCGCCTAAGTTAAAGTCAGGAGTCCAATCGATTTGACTCAATTCGAAGTCGGCATTAGGTTTTACGCCCAGAAGCTGGCAAAAACGCATTTTACGTTGATATATTTCGAGTTTGTGTTTTACAACCATGCTTGAATCGGCGTAATAGTCAGCCGTTAATCGTAAAACCTCGGTTCTATTAGTTATTCCGCCTCTGAATTTATCTTCTGCAATCTGTAAAACGCGTCGAGTATAAGCTGAATTTTCTAAGTAAAATTGAGCGAGCTTTTCGGCATTTAAAATATCGGTATACTCGCTAATAACTGCAGCAATTACCTCTTCAGCTTTAAGCTTTACTTGCTGCTTGCTCATTTCCTCCATTGTTTCCAAGCGATCTTTTGTGGCAAACATCCTCATTCCGTCGAAAAGTGTCCAGTCTGCTCTAATCAACCCTGCAACCCCACGGCTAGCTGCATTATCACGCGCAATTTGTTCACCTGAAAAAAATGTTAGGTTGATATCTTGACTGGACTCAAACGCATTTAGGTCCATATTTACACTGGGTAAAAATCCTGCTTCTCCCAGATGGTTTGCATTCCGAGCTATCTCTTGATCGATTTTGGCTAATCGCACCTCTAAATTATTCTCAATTGCAATCTGAATGGCTGTTTTAAGGTCGATTTGCTGGGGTAACTGAGCCTTAATTACTAGTCCATTTAAAAATAGAACGAGAACAATGAATAAATCACAACATTTTAATTTTTGGTTGCTCATTCGCTAGTTAGTTTTACAGACTTAAGATGTCCAAACACCTCTGTTTTATTAATTTCCGAACGACTCCTCATGATGATTTGGGGTAGTTGATGTTTTTTTGGATGTTATATAGGTGTATAATACCGGTATGATATACAATGTTAGTCCGAGTGAGAATAATAAACCACCAATAATGGCTACACCCATAGGAATTCTACTCGTAGCACCCCCACCTAAGGCAATAGCTATTGGGACTGCGCCCAAAACTGTTGCCATACTCGTCATTAAAATTGGTCGGAAGCGTTCCTGCGCGGCTTCCATCGCAGCATCTTGAGCGCTTTTACCTGCTCGTTTTCTTTGATTGGCAAATTCAACAATTAGGATTCCATTCTTGGTTACAATTCCGATTAGAACTATGATCCCAATCTGACTGAAAATATTTAGTGTATGTCCAAAGACCCACAAGGCAAGTAAGGCCCCAGCAATCGCTAGTGGTACCGTGATCATGATGGTGAGGGGGTCGCGGAAACTTTCAAATTGCGCTGCTAATGTTAAATAAATAAGCACTAATGCAAGGAAAAATGCAAAATACAAACTATTAGAGCTTTCTTCAAACTCTTTTGACGGACCATCTAGGGCTCCACTAAAGGAATCGTCTAAAACTTTATCAGCAATCTTCCTCATCTCTTTAATGCCATCTCCAAGTGTAAATCCTTCGGAGGTATTGGCGGAAACTTTTGCGGAGACATATCTATTGTACCTGTACAACACTGGCGAGCTAACGCGATTATTAACCTCAACTAAGTTACTTAGACTTACCAGCTCCCCATTTTTGTTTGCTACTGTTAAAAGCTCAAGATCTCCAGTTTCATTTCTGGAGTCGCGATTAGCTTGCCCAATAACCTCGTACTGTTTTCCGTCGCGAATAAAGTACCCATACCGAATTCCGGCATAGTATAATTGCAGAGTCTCTGCAATGTCGGATACTGAAACCCCTATTTCTCTTGCTTTTTCGCGGTTTATTGATATTTGTAACTCAGGTTTATTAAACTTTAAATCCAGATCGGAGAATGAAAATATCGGACTCTGATTTACCTCATTTAAAAATTCAGGTAAATACTCTTTAAGTTTTTCAAAGTTCGGTGCTTGGATAACATACTGAACGGGGAGGGAGGTAAACCTGTTTCCCCCAATCGTTTGTTCTTGAGCCACGAATGATCGAGCAAAGTTGTAGTTGGGTAACTTTGCCGCTAGTTCATCAGCTATTTGCTGCTGGGATTTATTTCTTTCCCCTGGTGGCTTTAAACTTAATCTTAAAAAACCACTATTAACATTAATAGAAGCGCCAAATCCAGGCGAGGTTACTGATAATAGCGTCTCTTTTTCTGGTAGTGTATCTGTGAGTTCAATAAGCTCCGACATAAAGTCATTCATCCTTTCAAAGGACGTGCCTTCTGGGGCTGTGGCAATAATTCGCAAACTACTTTTGTCTTCTAATGGTGCCAATTCACCCGGGATTATTCTACCTAAAAAAATCACCATTATGAAAATACCGACTACGGCGAGAGGACTTAAAATCTTTTTTTTCATCCACTTATCTAGTGAGTTCGCGTAGCCTTGATTTAATTTATTGAAAAACACTTCTGTTTTGTCGAAAAACACTCCTTTTGCTGTTTTTTTTCGCAACAACTTAGTACTTAGCATCGGAGTTAAAGACAGCGAAATGAACGTGGAAATAATTACTGCAGCACTAACAACAACTCCAAATTCTCTAAATAGTCTTCCGGTTAAACCCTGAAGAAATATGATAGGAAGGAATACACAAACCAAGGTTATAGTCGTTGAAATGATGGCGAAGTATATTTCTTTTGCTCCTTTATGTCCAGCCTTTATAGGGGGCATCCCCCTTTCAATTTTGGTGTAAATGTTTTCCATCATTACAATGGCGTCATCAACCACTAAGCCCGTAGCTAAAACGATACCTAGAAGTGTCAATATATTAATGGAATATCCCGCTATATACAATACAAAAAAGGAGCCGATCAACGATATTGGAATGGCGATAATTGGAATAAGTGTGGTTCGCCAGTTTCGTAAAAAGATAAAGATGATGAGTATGACTAGCCCAAAAGCTATTAGAATGGTGCTTTGTACTTCTGAAATTGCTCTGCGAATTGGGACGGTGCTGTCTAACGCAACCCCAAGTTCTAAATCCTCGGGCATTTCTTTTTTGATCTGCTCAATGCGATTGTAAACCTCATCAACAATTTCGATGTAGTTAACTCCTGGTTGTGGTGTAATCGCAATTCCGATCATGGGAATCCCGTTATTACCCCTAAGTAAAGTTCGTTCGTTTTCAGGAAGTAGTCTTGCCTCACCAATGTCGATTAATCGAATCAATTGGCCATTTGATTCTTTGATGATTAAATTGTTGAAGTCTTCAATTTCTGTTAATAATCCAAGCGTCCTAATGGTTAACTCCGTTTTGTAGCCTTCAATCCTTCCCGAAGGCAACTCAACATTCTCACGTAAAAGTGCATTTCTAACCTCTGTTGGGGTGACGCCATAAGCATTTAGTTTTAGCGGATCCAACAGAAGTTTCATGGAGTATTTTTTTTCTCCCCAAATTTGAATCTCACTTACACCTTTTATTGTTTGAAGTCGCTCTTTAAATAGTCGGTCTCCAATTTCTGTAAGTTCAAGTAGGCTTCTCTTCTTGCTTTGAACGGTAATGGATATGATAACATCAGAGTCGGCATCAGACTTTACTACAATAGGAGGGTCGCTGTCTGGTGGGAGGAGACGAACAGCTCTCCCGACCTTGTCTCGCACATCGTTGGCAGCGGCTTCCATGTCTACCCCTAATTCAAATTCAACTCTAACGGTGCTTCTGCCATCACTACTTGTTGAATTTATTGATCGAATACCAGCAATACCACTAATATTCTCCTCTACAGGATCTGTAATTTGCGTTTCAACAATCGCTGCGTTTGCTCCGGGATAGTTTGTGGTTACTGTTACAATAGGGGGGTCTACGTTAGGGAATTCCCTGACCCCTAAAAAAGTAAAGCCGATAATTCCAAAAAGTCCTATGACTATTGAAAAAACGGTGGTTAATACCGGACGATTTATTGATAGAGAGGCTAGGTTCATGGGCTATTTCTCTTGAAGATCCACAGGAATTCCATCTCTTAAATACAATAATCCAGTGAGTGCTATTGTATCATTTTTTTGCAAGCCTGAACTAACTAAGGCGCTTGTAGACGTTCTTTCGGTTGTGCTGATTTTTACTTTTTGAGAAATCCCGCCATTAATTCGTATTACATATTCTCCGTCGTTTTGTGAAATGATTGCGTCGGTGGGAATAAGGATGGCTTTATCGTGAACTTGGAGTTGGTACTCTATAGAGGCAAAACCACCTGGAGTAATTCTGCCATCGGAATTATCAAATTGCGCCCTAACACGAAGGGCACGAGAATCTTGCTGAATTCTCGAGTCTTTTGCGTATATCAATGCCTCAAGTGTATCACTTAAATTACGAACATTAAACCGCAATCGGTCGCCAACACTTACAACCTGAGCGTATTTTTCTGGTATTGCAAACTCAATTTTTAATGGATTTTGAACGGCTATATTGGTGAATATGTCGCCAACAGATACCATTGCGCCTTCCGAAATGTAACGTAGACCAACTGTGCCGTCGAATGGAGCTCTAACTTGATATGCATCCATTCTTGCGGTTAATTGACTTTTTGTAGCCAATAACTCTTCGTGACGATTGGAAAACTGATCAAATTCTTCTTGCGAAATCGCTTTTGACTCTAACAAGCTTTTCCTTCGATCTAAATCTATTTTTGATTGGCGAAGTAAAACCATGGTTTTCTCAAGGTCAGCTTCTAATTCTCGAGCGTCAAGAGAAATAATAAGTTGACCTTTTTTGATGTGTTGACCCTCTTTGAAATGGATAGATTGAACTCGTCCTGTAATTTCACTCCTAACTGTTATTTCTTCGAAGGGCAGAATATTCCCATTGGTTGTGTAAGTAGTGTTGAAAGTATCTTCTTTAATGACCAAATACCTTACTGAAATGCTTTTCGATTTGTTTGATCCACTTTTCTCATCGGGTTCTGAACATGAGGTTAGCATGCTTAAGGCCATCAGGGGAGTAAATAAAATGAGTTTCCTGATCATTAT
>REDE01000087.1 GCA_007693635.1 Flavobacteriales bacterium
ACAGAGAAGGCACAGAGTTTCACAGAGGGTTGAGGCGTTTAGGCGTTTAGATGTTAATTCGTTTAGTCGTTTGGGGCGGTTCGAGCGTTTGGGAACGATAATGGGCGCGTACATTCCTATACCAAAAAGTCGTAGAGCGGGAATCTATATGATTCCGTATAGTCGAGTCCCCAGGGCATTAATAGACGTTCCGACCCCCGACTCCCGACTTCCAGCCGCGCAGTGTGCCCGTCCTTGAATCCTACAACCTTCCCTTACCCCTGGTCTCGTATCTCAGACCCGTGCTCTGAGCCCTGAGCTCTGCGCCAGCCGTATGGCCCAGCACGCTACAACCTCCCCGTACGCAAATTCCTCAACCTCTCTGCCCTCCGCTCTCCGCCAGTCCTATGGCCCTGCGAGCTAAAACTCCCCACACGCCCATCCATCCCACCTGCGCTCTGAGCCCTGAGCTCTGCGCCATCCGTACGCCGCGACGCACCGCCCCACATAAATCACCGTTTTTATATGCATGGGATTCTACATTTACGACTTATCTTGCTTAACGAAAAGATACACGGCTAAAAACCCGTAAAGATTGAACTTTTCGCTTGTTTAATAGGTTGTTTAAAGCAAAATCATTAGCATGACCAAAGCATCTTCTGCTGTAGTTGTTGGCGCGGGTATAGCCGGTTTGGCTACGGCCTTACGGTTACGTGCCCGCGGATATGAAGTTGACGTCTACGATCCGGCTTCCCATCCTGGCGGTAAGCTGGGCGTATGGACATCTAAAGGATACCGATTCGATACAGGACCATCGCTTTTTACTTTGCCACAATTGGTCGATCAAACGCTGGAAGAATCAGGGTGTAATCCGCGCGATTATATTCGCTATCATCGTCACGATTCGGCTTGCACCTATTTTTGGGAGGATGGTACAGAACTGATTGCATCGGGTGAGTTGGACGAATTTTGTAAAGCTGCGGCTGAAAAACTCGGTAGCACCACCGAACGAATAAAGGAATACTTCTCGGAAGCTCAGCGGATGTACGACACGACTAAGGGTGTTTTTCTCGAAAAATCCCTGCATCGCTGGCAGACTTACCTCAGCAAAGATGTTTTAAAGGCGATACCTTCTTTGCCAACTTTAGGACTGTTTTCTACCCTGCATGAACGTAATTTGTCGTTTTTCGGACAAGAGAATCCCAAACTCGTTCAGCTCTTCGATCGCTTTGCTACCTACAACGGGTCGAGTCCCTACCTCACACCCGGAATCATGCAAATGATTTGTCATCTCGAACATAATATTGGCACCTATTACCCCGAGGGCGGAATGCACGCCATTCCCCAAGCGCTCTATCGCGCAGGCAAAGACAAAGGCGTTCGCTTTCACTTAGGAACGGCCGTTCAGCGTATTCTAGTCAATGGCAATACCGCCGAGGGCGTTGAATTAGTCGACGGATCAGTGCGTAAGGCAGATGTGGTGGTGAGCAACGTGGATGTGCGGACATCGTATCGCAAGCTACTTACTGATCTCAAGACGCCTAAAAATGTTGAGCGTCAAAAACCGAGTAGTTCGGCCATTATTTTCTATTGGGGTGTGGGTAAAAAGTATCCAAAACTCGATTTACACAACATCTTCTTCAGCGATGATTATCGCGAAGAGTTCGACTGTGTTTTTGAGAAAAAACAACTCCACCATGATCCTACGATTTACATCAATATCACGTCGCGTGTAGATCCGAAAGATGCTCCTGAAGGGAAGGATAATTGGTTTGTAATGGTCAATGCACCTGCCGATTCCGGACAAGACTGGGAGGAATTGGTCAAAAAAGAACGTGGCTTTATTCTGAGCAAACTTTCAAGAATGCTCGGGGAAGATATAGAACAGTGGATAGAGACCGAAGATGTGCTCACACCACCCTTGATTGAACGGCGAACGAGTTCACAAGGCGGTGCCCTATACGGCAGTTCTTCCAACGAGCGTATGGCGGCCTTTTTCCGCCACGCCAATTTTCACTCATCCATTTCCAATTTATTTTTTTGTGGCGGTAGTGTGCATCCGGGTGGAGGTATTCCCTTATGTTTGCAGTCTGCATCAATTACTGCAAATTTGCTATGATTCGTTCACTCACTAGTCAGGAAATAAAATGGCGATTGTTACTTATTCTACATCTTGTAGGATTGGTGGGCTTGAGTTTTAGTCCTTCGAGACCATTTTTCGCTCAACTCAGTTTTTTCAATTTATTCATCACCGCTGCGCTTATTTTCCACGAAGTTTGGCTGAGCAGTCGACATCCTTGGCGGGTGCTCATTTGGTTATTTTCACTGGGAATGGCGGTAGAAATTTTGGGTGTGCAAACGGGTTTTCCCTTTGGCGAGTATTCGTACGGGACGGTTCTAGGACCTCGATTGGCTGGTGTTTCCGTCATCATCGGGCTCAATTGGTTTTATTTGGTTGTGTCGTCGGTAGCCTTACTTCGCTGGTTGGGCGTAGTGAATATTTGGCTCACAGTGGTTATGGCCTCCTTAATTCTTACGGCGGTGGATTTTCTGATAGAACCTGTGGCCATAAACTTATATTATTGGCAGTGGGAGGCCGTGAGTGTTCCGCTGAGCAACTACATAGCCTGGTTTGTAGTTTCTTTGCCATTGGTGTATTTGTACCAGCGTTTCACTCCGCATCCGCCGGTACTTTTTCCCGCAAAGGTGTTGCTTTTGCAGGTAGTATTTTTTAGTGTTTTGCAGTTTTTTCTCTGATTGAACCTTCGTTGATTTTCGTTGTTTTGTTAGTACTTTTTTAGCCACCTGCTCTGTTGTATTTTTGAACCACCTAATAAAAGACTCCTATGGATTGGTTTTGGTATATTTCCATTGTATTGATCACCTTTGTCGCTATGGAATTTGTGGCCTGGGCGACGCATAAATTTGTCATGCACGGATTTCTTTGGTATTTACACGAGGATCATCACGTAAAAGATCCCGAATCAACACTAGAGAAAAATGATGCTTTTTTTCTGATCTTCGCAATCCCCTCATGGTTGTGTATCATGTTGGGAATGATGGCTTTTAATTACTATGTGGTGAGCATAGGAGCGGGAATTGCCGTTTACGGTTTCGCCTATTTTGTCGTGCACGAGGTTTTCATCCACCAGCGCATTAAGTGGCTCCCCAAGGTTGATTCGCTCTACTGGCGTGCCGTTCGTCGCGCGCACAAAATGCACCACCGCCACCTCACCAAGGAAGAAGGCGAGAGTTTTGGTATGCTTTTCATCAATCCTCGCTACATTCGTCAGGAGATTGAGGCAGAAAAACGCGGACAAACTACCGGAGTGAAAGTAAAAGCTCGTGGCAATGCTTGAAACAAAATACCTCTACCTAGCACTTAACATTTTTACGATTTCCGTTCCACTTATTCGTGGTTTTGAACATCGCATTCAGTTTGTCAAGAGTTTCAAACACCTCTTACCAGCCGTTGCCATCGTTGGCGCGGTTTTCCTTATTTGGGATATATGGTTTACCGCCAACGGCATTTGGGGATTCACCCCTGAGTACCTAACGGGCATCAACATCGTTAATTTACCGCTTGAAGAATGGCTGTTTTTCATCACCGTTCCCATTGCCTGCGTATTCATTTATCGGGTACTTAATTTTTTCTGGCCCACGCCATTTATCACGCCAAAATCTGCCCTATCCATCAACATGTTTCTGGCATTTTTTGCCTTGGCGATTGCCGTGATGCACGTAGGTAAATGGTACACTTTTGTCAATTTCGGTTTGCTGGCTCTGTATTTAGTTTACATTCAGTATTTTGCTAAGCCGACTTGGTTGCCACACTTTTATCGCGCCTACCTGGTGGCCTTGATTCCATTTTTTATCGTCAACGGTATTCTTACTGGTTCAGGATTGGAGACGCAGGTTGTGTGGTACAACGACGACCACAACCTCGGCATTCGCATGCTTACTATTCCATTTGAAGATACGTTTTACGGTATGCTCCTCGTAATGGGCGTCGTTGACCTCTACGAGCGATTTTCCAAAAATGCATACCACAAAAATTAGCCTATGAACGTCCGCCGGATTTTAAGTTTTGTTCTTTTTCTATTCATCGCTCAACTCTCTGCCCAGCCGGCACCATACGCTTCCTCGTCCATTCGCCATGCCATGTGGAAATTCGAAAAGGTGGGTCGAGTTTTGTACTTAGCAGCCCATCCGGACGACGAAAATACCCGAGTCATTACTTGGTTGGCAAACGATGCCGGCGTGCAAACTGCGTATTTATCTTTGACTCGTGGTGATGGCGGTCAAAACTTAATCGGTTCGCAGTTGGGTGAAGAATTGGGAGTGATTCGCACCCAGGAATTATTGGAGGCCCGTGCCATCGACGGGGGAGAGCAGTTTTTTTCCCGTGCGGTAGATTTTGGTTTCAGTAAATCGGCCGAAGAATCTTTGCGTTTGTGGGATCATCAGGAAATTCTTCGCGATGTGGTAACCCTCATTCGTCGCTTTCGTCCGGATGTCATCATCAACCGATTTCCACCCGATCGTCGCGCGGGTCATGGTCATCACGAGGCTTCCGCAATTTTAGCGGAAGAGGCTTATGCGGCCGCTGCCGATCCGGAATTTGATCCCGAAAGTGCCCGTGCTTACGGCGTTTGGCAGGTGAAAAACGTGTTTTGGAACACCAGCACGTGGTGGGTTACCGACCTCGATACCAGTCGCGTAGGCAAAGGTGAATTGCTCTATGTTGATGTCGGCGATTACAAGCCTCTGCTGGGAAAGAATCTGGGCGAATTGGCCTCGGAGTCTCGATCCATGCATAAGAGTCAGGGATTCGGAATAGCCCGCCTTCGGGGCAGCATTCCCGAGTACCTCGAACTGGTGAAGGGAGCGCCTTGTTACAATGGCATTTTCGACCATGTAGACACCTCTATGACGCGATTGTTCGCCGATGAATTGGCCCACCGCATGCGTCTTGTCCGCCAACAATTTAACGAAAATGCCCCCTGGAAGTCCGTTCCTGATCTCATGGATTTGTACCCACTGGTAGAAAAAATTGAAGACAGTATTTGGCGTTCTCAGAAGTTAAAAGAGCTCGATGAATTGGTTCTGCGATGTGCTGGTTTTCACGCGGAATACTTATCGGAATTCCCCTTTTACACCTCGGGTCAAGTCGCCAATGTGAAGTGGAACGTTATTATGCGCAGTCCTTTGCCCATGCGTTATCGAAGAGATGGTGATTGGGTTGAACTTGCGGAAAATCGATTGGTGGAGTGGGACGAGCAACTAAAAATTAGCGGAGAGGTCTCTCATCCGTTTTACCTTATGCAATCCTTCGATTATTTATTTCAAATCGACAACCGTAGGGAGGTGGCTTTGCCAGAGCGACGCCCGGAACTTCAAGGCGATTTAGTTTTGTCTTTGTACGGTAGAGAATTTTCTGTGGATCATATTCTTCAGTACAAATGGACCGATAGGGTTAAGGGTGAATTGATACGTAGAGTTGATGTTGTCCCCAGCGCTGAGGTGCGTTTTTCCGACGCCTATTTTTTGATGAATTCCAAAACCCGGAATTTTGAGGTGGAGATCCGACGAACAGCTACGGATATTTCGGGTGAATTGCTGCTCGATGCTCCCGAGGGTTTTGCGGTCAATCCTTCGTCGATTAAATTTTCCTTGACTGAAGCACGACCGGTAGCTCGTTTTTCCCTGCAATTGGAAAAACAGCGCAGCGAGGCTCAGGGGATTTTACGTGCCCGTACAATCATCGATGGCGATACCCTTGAGGCGCGTCGTATCGTTAAGCTCGACTTTGATCACATTCGTCCGATGCAACTTTACCCCGAGACCACTGCGGGCCTACACGCATTTTCTTGGAAACGAAAAGCGCGAACCGTGGGGTACATTCCCGGAGCGGGTGACGGGATTCCTGAAGGACTTCGTAAATTGGGCTATAAAGTTGTAATGATTGACGAGGACATGCTCTCTGGTGGAAATTTACGCAATTTCGACGCCATCATCACCGGAATACGTGCATACAATACCACGTCATGGCTAAAGGTGTACGAGCAGCAACTTGAGCATTATGTGGAAAATGGCGGACGATTGGTTATTCAATACAATACTGTGGCGTGGCGTAGCAGCGGTCAGCAGCCAACCATTTGGCCATTTCATATCGGCAGACAACGGGTTACTGTAGAGCAGGCACCGGTGGAAATCATTCAACCCCAATCTCGGGTATGGAGGAAACCCAATACCATTACTGCCAGTGATTTCGAAGGCTGGGTGCAGGAGCGGGGTTTGTATTTTGCGCAGACTTGGGAGTTGCCCTTCGTGCCACTTATGCGTATGAACGATCCTGGTGAAGATCCTCTGGAAGGAGCCGTTATTGCCGGGAAGTTTGGCAAAGGCTACGTTATTTATACCGGATTGAGTTTCTTTCGACAACTTCCTGCTGGTGTTCCCGGGGCGTATAAACTGTTGATAAATCTACTTGAATATGCAGACTAAGCCCATTAATTGGTCGAAGTATTACTGGGGTGTGCTGCTTTTTTTGGTGGTTGAAATCTTGTTGTTTGGATTGATAAGTATGTATTTTTCATGACAACGCTCGACTGGTTTGTAATGCTCGGCACCCTCGCCTCCATTGTGATTTATGGGGTGTACGTATCGTTGCGTTCTTCTTCGGGAGAGGGTTTTTTACGGGGTTCTGATCAGAGTTGGTTTACCATGGGCGTTTCCGTTATGGCCACACAGGCCAGCGCCATCACCTTTTTGAGTGCGCCCGGATTGGGGTATGAGTCGGGACTACGTTTTGTGCAGTTTTATTTTGGTTTGCCCCTAGCCATTGTTGTGGTGTGTGCCTTCTTCGTGCCCATGTATTACCGTATGAATGTGTACACCGCCTATGAATATCTCGAGAAGCGTTTTGATTTGCGAATGCGATTATTCACTGCCTCATTGTTTCTTCTTCAGCGGGGATTGGCAGCGGGGATCACCATCTTTGCCCCGGCAATTATTCTGAGCACCATTTTAGGTTGGGATCTTCGTCTCACCAATATTTTGGTTGGCTCTTTGGTTATTGTTTACACCCTTTCCGGGGGGACAAAAGCGGTGAGTATTACCCAAAAGTACCAAATGGGGGTGATACTTTTAGGTTTGGTTTTTTCGGGTGTTTTGCTTTATCGCGAAATCGCTCCGCATATGAGTTTTTTAGATACCTTATTTTTTGCCGGTGAAATGGGACGAATGCAGGTTCTGGATTTTTCCTTTTCCGCGACCGAGCGCTATACCGTTTGGAGTGGGTTAACCGGTGGTTTTTTTCTATCGCTTAGTTATTTCGGTACCGATCAAAGTCAGGTTCAACGCTATTTAGGCGGTAAAAGCGTTGATGAAAGTCGCGCGGGTCTACTATTCAATGCCGTTTTAAAAATCCCAATGCAATTCAGCATCCTCTTTATCGGGGTGCTGGTTTTTGTTTTTTTCACCATTGAGCGACCACCCTTGCACTTCAATCAAGCCGCAGTGGCAAAATTGAGTCCCGAAGCCGCTGCGAAGGTTGCTGATTTAGAGTCTGATTTTACCAAGGTTCACGCCGATATTCAGCTTTCTCGCGAAAATTGGCTGTCCGATCGCAGTCGGACTACTGAACTCAAAAAGTCTATGATGGCCGAGCAGCTTCTACGCCAGGAGGTGGTTGATATTATTGAGTTAGAGCAAGTCAAGGCCAAGGACACCAACTACGTGTTTTTGTATTTTGTGCTTGAACACTTACCCAAGGGGGTGGTTGGTTTAATCATTGCCATGATCTTAAGCGCCGCGATGAGCAGCACGGCTGGAGAATTGAACGCCCTAACCACCACCACCGTAGTCGATTACCACCGAAGACTCGGTGGGGGAGGAGCACCTATGACCGTCAATCGACTTTACACACTTTTTTGGGGTGTCTTAGCCATTATTTTTGCCTTAAGCGCCAGTTTATTCGACAATCTCATTGAGATGGTCAATCTACTGGGGAGTCTATTTTACGGAACCATTTTGGGGGTATTTTTGGTAGCATTTTTTCTGAAAAAAGTAAAAGCCAAAGCCGTTTTTTCCGCGGCTTTGGCTTCACAGGTGAGTGTTTTAGTCATTCACTCCCTCACGTATCTCGAATGGATTTCCGGCGTGGGGTATTTATGGTACAACCTCATAGGTTGTGTGATGGTCGTTTCGCTCAGTACTTTACAGCAGTCTACTCATCGTAACGGCGAGTAGTACAGGTCGGAATAGGTGATGACCTTTCGATTTAGTCCCAGCGTATTGCGGTGTGTATAGGGCATTGATCGGGTTTCCACGCCTGGTTTCTCATCCCGTTCGGGTGAGATAAATTCCCGTTCGCGGTAAATTTTTGCCAGTGGAGCTGCCCGGGCGTATTCTTCTTGGTCGAGCAGACTGCAAGGTATTCGGGTTGATAGATTGTGTTCAATATTTTTCGTTTCCACCACCAGCATCACTTCCTCGTTATGGGGTGAATTGTTGTGTTCATCAAGGCTTTGAGCCACCAGGCTTTGGGTTATTATCAGACACCCAAACAAAAAAGTTTTAGACTTCATTTGAGTTTGTTTTAAGAGTTACACCAAAAAGCTGCGCAGCGAATTGAACTGGCAGATTACTTTACATACTGATAGTGCCAACTTTTCTTAATGGGTTTTTCCCAAGCTTCCAGCAATTCTTTCTTGCTGGCTACCATATTGTCGAACACTTTGGTTTTGTTGATGCTAAGGTTTCCTTCCTTCACCAATTTTTTAAATTCGTTGAGCGAGCATCCTCGTACTAGGTCACCGTCGCGGAAGGCCACTTGAAAGCGGTCGAAGAAGTTGATGTCGAGTTCTTCTTCCAGATTTTGAAGAATTTTCGTTGATTTATCGATGCTGCATCCTGAGAGTTGGCAATACGATTCATCCACGCCAATCACCAAGAATCTTTCGTGGTAAAGGGTAAAAGAGGCTTTAAGTGGATTGTTATGCGCCGACCAGTCGTTGATGAAGTCGTGGATTCTTTCGCTGATCATGACCAGTTGGTCGGTGGTTAATTTTTTGTTACTTTGGTAAATCCAAACTCTACTTGTTTCCGGTAGTTGATCGAAAGGTACATACATAGTGCAATAATTTTTTATTTGACAAATATTTAATACCAAGTCAGTAGGCAGGTGCAAAACTCACCTTGGAAAAGGTTTGGTCAATAGTGATTTGGGTATGGTGTGTCACATACACAAACATAAATTCAAATTTACGAATAAAATTTGGGGATTAAGGCGGTGTTAATAATTTTTTCCAAAAAAAATACCGTCCCTCAAATTTCGAGGGACGGTATTTACCATCTAATCTAATCAAACAAAATTATTCGGTGCCAAAAGCTCCGCAGAAGTTTGAAGGTTGAGGCACGTTAAACGTTCCTACTTGCGTATTTAGGTTTCCTACTTTTGGTGAGAAATTTGTCTTTCCAACATTTAGAGCAGGTGACGAAGCCTGCAAACGGAAGTTATTTGTAGGTGAAGGCAGTGTTACGGAATTTGGTTGCGCGGCCGACTGCACATTGAAGTTGGTTACGTTATAGCTAACAAACTGTGGGTTATTAGCGCCTGCTGCTCCGATAATATCGTGGTTGGTTTCGCTAGCTCCTTGCAATAACAGACCAGCTGATGGGTAGAATTCGTCCACAATGCTTTGAACATCTCCATAGTGGAAGTTGTAGCCCACTACAATGTTTGCCGTATCGGGAAGTTGGTCTTCACGCAGACGAACACCAAAGCGGCAGTTTACAATTAGATTATTGTGTACCATACCGCGACCATCACGTTGAACGTTGAAAGATCCACCACGACCAGACTTTTCTTGGCGGAATCCACCTCCAATCACCGTATTGTTATAAATGCGACAATCTGTTTGCGGCGATTTATTTCCTTTATTGTCCCACTTTACACCATTTGTAGCAGGGTGGAAGAATACGTTAAAGGCAATGTCACCTTCCACACCACTGTTTACATTCATACATTCCCCTCCGGTGCGACCGTTGAATTCAAAAAGGTTATTGTAGACCAATACTTGACCCCCATTGAGAACAACACCATCATCTGGTGTAAAGGATACGCGACTGTTTTTTAGTACGAATTTACCATTTTCATTTTCAAAATAAATTCCGTAGCGCTCGTCGCCTTCGTCGAGTTCTCCGATGGCTACAGTTACTGAATTCTGACCTGCAGGAGCTCCTGCATATAGAATTTCGGTGTATTCAAAAACAGCTTCTTCCACACTGCCAACGCAAATAATACCTCCCCATAAGCCGGTGAAAATATTGGATTGGGTAGCTAAATTTGCCGGCGGGGTAAAGATGATGGGGCGGGCCTCAGTTCCGCGTGAATAGATATTCCCGCGAACAACGATCTCAGGGCTCCCCTGACTCCCATCGCCGTCGATGATGATGGTTACACCTTCTTCAATCGTAAGACTTTGATTGAGTGGAACAACGATATCACCTCGAACGATATATGTGTTACCGGATTCCCAAACACCACTAACATCGCCGCCAGTAAGTGTAATAGGCGGATTTGCTTCAATGTTCACGGCGATGGAAATCGTTGACGACAAGCCAGATTTATCCGTTGCGGTAATTGTAATACTTCCTTCTTCTTCTTGTGCTCCTGCGGTAAAGGTTAGCGTTGCTTTGCCAGTTGCGTTACCTTCTCCTTCTACATCATCAACGCTAATTGATCCAATAGTCGATGTTGCGGACACTTCGTTGACCATTCCGGTTGCCGAAATGTTAACAGTAAATGTTTCGGATTCAAAAGGTTTTACAAACAACGCATTGGCGCTTGAATTTAAACGTGGGACACTTGAGCCGTTATCGTCATCTTTTTTGCACGATAAAAAGGCAATACCGAGACTGATAATCATCGGTAGACTTCGGGTTAGAAATCGGGTTTTCATAAACATGGGTTTTGGATTAAAAAAAAAATTAAAATTGAAATCGGTATCCGACGCGAAACATCTGCATGTATTGATCGCGTCTAATGAGTGTATATAGGTCAATGTTTTCCTGATGAGGGTATTGTGCATACGCAGGATCGGCATTTCCTTTTACTACTACTTTATATGGAGAATTTAATAGGTTGTTGACACGGGCAAAAATGAAATGACCGTTCTTTAATCGTTTTTCAGCAGATAAATCAGCGAGTAAAATAGGTAAAGCATAGCTGTCGTTCCGATAAAATGGTGAGACATTTTCCAGTCGCTCACCCGTATACGTAAAGGCCAGTTGCGCTTCCCATCCCGATTTTTCGTCTTTGAATAGCACGGATAAATTTCCGATATGTCGTGCTTGACCTTGTAAGGGACGAACTTCATTTTCATTTACTGTAATCAGTTGTGAACTTGGATCATTGCGGTCTTCTCTAATTACGCGGGACTTTACAGCAGTGAGTTCGGATTGGGTGAATGTATAGTTGGCCTTAAATCCTAACTTTTTGAAAAAGTGTGTGAAATCAATCTCAAATCCGTAATTGACAGCATCGCCGAAATTGTTCGGTTGCAGTACAATTTGATTTCTAGAGCCAAATGGAATCAACGCATATTCAATTGGATCAATGATGTACTTGTAAAATACGCCACCCATTATTTGGGTGTTAAATGAAGGGAAGTATTCGTAGCGTAAATCTAAATTGTGGGCTCTTACTCGGTTTAGATTGGGGTTTCCTCGCTCGTTGTAATCTTCATCAATGATGTTATAGGGTACAATTTCAAAGAATCCCGGACGAGAGATGGCGTAGTAGTATCCACCTCGAATTTGGTTTACTCCGTTGATCTCATACTTGAAATGTGCACTTGGAAGCCAGTCGAGATATATTTGAGTTGTATCGGAAATTTGGCCTTCTTGCGTAAAGTCTAAGACATACCCTTGGCGCGTATGCTCTGCTCGAACTCCTAGAGTGTAAGATGTTTTTCCAATTTGGAATGCAGACTGCAAAAAAGCGGCAGAAATATCTTCATTTGCAGAATAATTTAGCGCGTTGGTAATCGTGCCTTGGGGGTTGATAATTCGCCACTCAACGTCCTCATATACTTCCCATTCTTGACCTTGAGTAGATGGAGCATTTTCGGGCTCAAAGATGTATCTATTGAAAAAGTTGCTTCGAGTTTTGGTGCGAATCATGCCTCCAGTTTTCCATTCCCAGGAGAGTCGATTGATAGGTTTGTAGCTAAGATTTACAAACTGGGTAAAATCAGCATCTTCATTGCGTTCCCAACGACGTGGATTTTCGCGATAAACTCGCTGAGGACTAATTTCAAAATCTCGCATTTCCGTTATTCGGTTAAATTCTGCGATGTCTGGGCGATTTCTTTTTGCAGAACTCACCACGGACGACCAATCCAGCGTAAGTTGATCACTGAGAAGATGTTCTCCTCTGAGCGTTGAGTTGAATATGCTTTGATTCGTAAATCGTGTGCGTGTGGCAACCTTCATGCCTTCGGCATTTCCTGACGAAGGCATTGTCATCCCACCACCTAGGCGATATTCGGTTAATTCACGGACTTGTTGATCATTGAGGATGTAATAGCCATTGTACCAAGTTATGGTATTGCGCTTGTTGGGCTTCCAATCGGCGTTGGTGTGGAAGCCGTATCTCCCTTGACGAGTAGAATAATAGCGTTCCTGTAATTTATCTAAACGAGGGACTAAATTATCATTGTCACTTTGAATGCTGTAATCGAACCAAATGCTTTCGGTACTTCTATAAGAGTTTTGAAAACTTGCAGCGGCGAGAAAACCCAATTTCCCGTCTAAAAATCTTTGCCCAATTGAAACATTCCCTAAAATGTCTGGCATGGGGATAATGTTTTCAGTATGCACATTTTGCATACTGAAATCTTCAGGTAATGCATTAAAGCCAGTTCCAAATCGTTCCAAAGGCGATTGTGGATTAACGGAGCCTAAATCGTAGCGATTAAATCCAAGATTATTGTGAATCAAGCTGTATCCGCTTTGGATATCTCCGCGAATTTCAAAACGATCAGGAGCAGTTTTCATTACCATGTTGATGGCGCCGCCAATGGCATCGCCCTCCATATCGGCGGTAAGACTTTTATGAACCTCAAGGCGCTCAAGTAAGTTTGCTGGAAATATATCAAGGGGGATATAGCGATTTTGATTGTCTGGACTGGATATTTTCACACCATTCACTAAGGTATAGTTGTATCTTTTATCCATTCCGCGAACAACAGCATACTGTGGATCACCAGCCGAATTTCTTTCCAAGGTTAAACCGGATACGCGCTGAATGACATTGGCAACCGAAATATCCGGACTCAGTTCGATGGCTTTTGCAGATACTACATTCACGGTATTTGCGGATACTCTTTCAATAATTCTTGCCTCGGCCTCACTTCCACGAACCGCTTTGGTCATTACGGTGATTTCGTTTAGAAGCGTATTGTCGTAGATTAACGCGATATTCATCTCTAAGATTCTGTTTTTCAGGGTTAAATCCAATATTTGGGTTTGGTAGCCTACGTAGCTTATTTCAATTTTGTATTGACCATTGGGTAGGTTTTTGATAATGTAACTGCCGTCTAATCCGGTGATTGCGTAAAACTGACTCTGCTCTACTATGCGTACAGTTGCCCCAACCAATGGCTCCCCTTGATGATCGGTAATGAATCCACGCAATTGCGCAGCTACCATCATAGGAATTAGAAGTGGTAAGATGAAGAGATAGTGGAGACGATGCATCACAAACTTAGTTTTTTACAACAGGCTGAGTAGGGATCATACGCAATTCTGAGCCGGCAATATCTTCCCAGCTGTAGTAATGAAAGGTTTTGTCCGTCGACATTGCCACAAAGAGTCCGTAAGGAAAGTGTGGATTTATTGCTACGCTGGCCATTTCACTACCGTCGCTTTCCAAGGTGGAGGTGTGAATGATTTTTGCTAAGTGATGTTCGTGCGGGTTTTCCTTTGTTCCCTCGCGTGTGAAAATGTGAAAACAATTCGCTTGTTGGTCGGAAACTAAAATATACCCTTGGGTTTCGTTCACGTAATATATCGATATTCCTTCTTGGTCGGCGGTAAAACCTTCGGTAGCGAATAGCGCCAACTCTTCATTACCCATATTGGGGTCCGCGTGGTATTTTCTTACCCCGTACTGCTCATCCGAATAATAGACGTAGCCTAGGTATTTGTCAACGGCAATTGCTTCAATCTCTTTTTTTCCGCTATATTTCCCAAATGCCCGAATAAATGTTGCTTCAACACTGCCGGTCTCGGTTCCCAAAAGTTCATATTGCCATAGATAACCATCTTCCGGTCCGTCTTTTCGACCCACAATAGCGTACATTTTGGCATTGTTAGGATCCTTATACAGTGCTATGCCCATTGGACTTTGATGTTCCTCGCCTTCAAATACTTTAATTCCTCCATTGTCAATGGCTTCCATAGAAGGCAAAGCGAATACACGAATTTTCCCTGTATTGCGCTCGGTTGTTACCGCAATGTCTGTTGAAATGCCATTGATTTCCAATCCGTAACCAACATCCACATTATTTGGTCTGTCGAGCGGAGCCACCGTTTTGCTAGGAATAATTTCCCCTTTTATATTAAAGACGTAAAGTCCGCCATTCGTCTTTTTATCAGTGCCAATTATAAGACTTAATGAAGGGTCTTCGGGATGAATCCAAATTGCGGGGTCATCCGAATCATTTGGTACGGTGTCGGAGATAAATACTGGAGTCAATTTTTTTATTTGCTTTTTTTGCTCATCGCTTAATACAATTTGTTCGTTAGCGCCAATTTCTCTTTGCACACCAGAACAAGAAATCATAATCTGAGAAAGGAAAACTAAAAGGAATAAAGCGCGTGGGGTATTAGTCAAGATAGAAGGGTTTGATTGAAAAATTTTGAACATTTTGAGAAGTTTTTATTTCTGGGGCAAAAGTATGGGGATGGATAGGGGCGAAGTATTTTTTTGGCGACTACAAATAGGCAACATAGGCTCTGCTCAACGGCAGCAGAACGGCAACAAGGGGTGTTTTTCGAGGTTTAAATGTATGAAAAACAGAGTTTTGGCATTGTGTTACCTGAGCGTTACCATTTCGTAAACTCAATGTGTTTTCTCGAAAACTACGCTAAAGAGTAATTAGAAAATTCGAAAGACTGGTATCGGCACTTAGTTGAAGTTTCTTTTTTAAGCGATAACGGGCTATTCGTAAACTATCGGTGGAGATTCCGAGAAGGGTAGCCATGTCCTTGGTGGGTAGATTAAGTCGAATAAGTGCTGCCAATCGCAATTCTGAAGGTGTAAGGTCATTGCATAGTGCATTGAGTTTGTCGAAATAATCCTGATGCACAGATTGGAATATGGTGCTAAAATCTTCCCAGTCTTTATCTTGGTTAATGTTAATTTCGATTTGTTTGGTGAGTTTGGATAATCGTTGACTCAGATTGCGTTTGTCGTTATCAATAATGTCTCGAAGTTGGTCTTTTACCTCTTCAAGTATTTTATTTTTGCCAATCAGGTGAAGGGTATGTGCCGTAAGGTTTTTAGATTTGATTTCTAGCTCGTCCTGCAATCGCTGTTCTTCTAATTTTTGCAAATCTAACTTTTGCTGCATGAGCGTATTATTTGCTTGCAAAAGCTTGGTCTCTATTTCAGAAGCCTCTTGTTTTCGTTTCATTTTAAGCTTTTGTTGTCTGAAAACCAGAAACGAGAATACAAGTACGATGATGATGCCGCTGTAGAGAAGTCTTTCCGTGAGTTTATTTATTTCTTGCTGATTTTCCAAGAGTAGAATTTCGTGATTTTTTCGTTCCATTTCAAACATTGCCTGCCAAAGCGTCGTCTGCCTTAAGGTTTCAGAGGAGTACATCTCGTCGTAGAGTTCCTTGCTTCGATTGAGGTGAAACACTGCTTTACCGAGATTCCCCATCAGTTCGAAGACTTTCGCTAAGTCCCTATGAGCGGCACTCTGCTGGTAGAGACTACTTGATCGCTCGGCCATGCGCAATGCTTTGGTACCGTACTCCAATGCAGTCTGCAGATTACCGGTTTTACGTCCGATGTCGCCTATGTTGTTGAGATTTACAATTACAAGCAGACTATCACCGGTTTGCATGGCCAGCTCAAGCGACCGACTGTAATACCAATGCGCTTGCTCAAATTCCTCCAAATCTTCATAGATGGAAGCAATATTTTCCAGAATGGTTGCCAATCCCTCCTGATCCGTTATTTTTTGATAAATGTCTTTGGCTTGATTCTGAAAATGTAGCGCTTCATCATACTCACCACGTTTCTCATATTGCCTACCAATACACCCCAAAGTGTAGGCAATGCCACTGGAGTCTTGAAGCTCCTCATATATGGCCAAGGCTTCTAAATGATGTTCAAATGCTAAATGTGCTTGTTTGTTGTTGTAATAAACCAGTGCCTGCAGATTTACATTTTCAGCAATCGATGGTCGGTCGTTGAAGCGAATGAAAATATTTTCCGATTCAAAAAGGTTTTCAAGCGCTTCAGAGTACAAGCCTTGAGAAAAAAGTATTTCTGCTAATATTTGTAGACTTTGAGCGTACAGAAGGTCGTCATTATCAAAGCTGGCTTTGGCGCGAAGTTGCTTGGCGTAGAAAAATGCACTGTCTGGACTCGATCGTAAATTCTCTTTTGCCTTTTCTAACAAATCGTAGGAAACTTGAAGCTTTTGAGCCTCAGTTTTTACGTGTGCGAACAGACAAATAAGTAGAAGAAGTCTAAACATGAGAATTAAATACAAAGATCTTTTTCATCGCGCAATTGCATATTAATTCCACATTAAATACTCCAGAATCTGCAATGCTTCGGAAGATTTGTTTAATTGCTAACGCCTGATAATTTGTATTTTTTGGGCGCCTAATCGCGCTTTCCGCTGCAAGTCCTCGGACAAAACCGCCGTGTCCGCAACAGCAGCCAAGGAGCTCCTCCGTCGCTCTTGCCCGCTGGCGTCCACTGGCGTTTTGTCCTCCGGGCTTTCCGCTGCAATCGCGGGCGCGGGCGCATCGGGCACTTATGAACGTCATTCGATCCGGTGTCCAACAACTTCCTAGTTGTCCTTTTCAGAATTCAATACCTTGATAATGACAAATTGATATCCTAAGATCAGTTTGGTGTAATTCTCATGACTTCAATCTCCGACCTCAGTATTTTCAAAATAACGCATTTTATCATTTCGGGAGATTGTTAATATCAATCATTTCGTAATGTATCTATTCGGTGCTTAAGTAATTTAAATAATTGCTTGCTAGTGTTTTGAGATTTTTTATTGAAAATCATAGAGGTTTCTACTTAACATTCCCTTGACCTATTGGTAACTAAGGTGTTAGATACTGTTAACATGCCGAGTCTTGCTTTGCACAGTAATACATCTAATACTATGACTCGTTTTAAGAGCGCTTTTTTTATCTTTATTTTTTCACTTTCGGTGTATGTTGTTTGCGGACAAAATACTGCAGACTTCACCCTAGTAAATTGGAATTTACTAAACTATTCGTCTTCGAATAATAATTCCGTTGCGCGGGTTGCCGAATTCAAGCTTCTTATTGGTGAAATGTTGCCGGACGTTTTGGTCTGCCAAGAGATTATCAATGAATCCGGGGCACTGCATTTTTTAGACAATGTATTAAATGCCGACAGTGTCACTTTTAGCATGGCTCCATTTATTACTTCAGGCACGGGCTTGGACAATGCAGTGTACTACAAGACGGCTAAATTCACTTCTGGACCTACAAAGGCCTATCCGACAAATTTACGACCCATATATAGGTTTAGTGTTGTTCCTACCGGATTTGCCGATACCATATATGTATTCTCGGTTCATTTAAAAGCTGGAAGTACAACTAGCGATCGCGCTCAACGCGATGCCGAAGTCGATACGTTGCGCAAATACTCCAATTTGCTGCCGCCAAATTCTTATTTCATGACCATGGGAGATTTCAACTTGAAATCCGAAAACGATGGGAATAGCTACACCAGATTACTAGAGCAACTACCCGGAGAAACCGGAAATTTTTACGAGTTTATCAGTTGGACAGGTTCGTGGGCAAATGCCTCCAATGCCATTTTGCATACCCAATCGCCGCGAACAACCACCAGTCAGGCTAATATCCCATACGGAACATTGGGTGGTGCACCGGGTGGCATGGACGATCGATTTGATTTGGTTTTGGGAAGTGCGGCGATGTATAATAGTGGGGGAGTGGATATTGTCCCGGGTACCTACGAGGCTTTTGGAAATGCCGGATTGCATTATAATCTCGCGTTAACTGATGCGCCGGCTCACCCTACACTTTCTTCCCAAATTATCGAGGCACTACACAATGTATCTGATCACCTGCCGGTAAGAGCAAAGTTTAGCTACGAAATTCAACCCGACGCTTTGGTTCGAAATCCGCTTGGATATAGTATTTCTGATATTCAAAATCGCGACAGAAGCAACTTTCCCCTGCGAGGTACTCGGATTTCGGTGAGCAATGCACCCGTTACCATTACTCAGGTTCGCTTCGAAGCCACCGGTAATTACAATCAAGCTGATGTCGCTGAATTTAAACTATTGGTTTCTACACAACCAAATTTCGATGTGGCTGCCTCTACAATTATCGGTACGATTTCCAATCCCGGAACTGCCGGAATGAAAACCTTTCAAAATCTCCAATACGCCATTCCCGCCGGACAAACCCATTACTTCTTCGTCACCGCAGAGGTCAATGGACAAACCACACGTGTGGTGGGGGTGAGTCCGTTGCAGGTGACTTATTAATTTTTAATTGCTTCTAATCTCAAACAACTATTTTATGAAAACAACAAAAATGTATTTTGGTATTATCCTCTTTCTGCTTTCGCTGGGGCTTCGGGCTCAGTATGTGGTGGATTTTGAGGGTACAGGGGAAACAGATGGCGGTTATGCAGCTGCTACTGTTTCCTTAAATGGAATCAATTGGTCAATTGGTCCTCAAGCTTTAATAGGAACTTCTCCTAGTGATATTAAGAATGGTGCTCGCTCCGCGCGAATTCGCAGGCATGGTTCTGTTTTTGGTTCTATTTCTATGACTCAGGACAAGCAAAATGGAATTGGCACGATTACATTTCTCTATTCAAGATCCAATTTTAGTGGTGATAGGGCAACGACAGGTGATGGTCCGCCATCATTTATTGTTGAATACAGCATGAACGGAGGATCAACATGGACTCAAGCAGGTTCAACCATAAGTTTGGATGGAGTAAATTCTCTAACCACTTTTTCTGCTACTGTAGATGAGCCTGGAAATGGTCGTATTCGTATTGTTCAAACTGCTGGAGCTGCTGGACGACGTTGGAATGTTGATGACATTAGCATTACAGATTTTGGCGGTTCAGGTCCGTCCGTTAGTATTCCTCAAGCTTTTTCTGCAAGTTTATCTAGTGCATCCTCAGTGAGTTTTTCAGCTACTGCTAATTCAGAAAATGATAACGTAATATTAGTTACCAATAACACCTCTACTTTTGGCACTCCTGCAGATGGTACCGCATACTCAGTTAGCAGTACTATCCCCGGTGGTGGCACAGTGCTATTTGTAGGTTCAGCCTCTAGCATCCCTAACCATACAGGACTCAATCCTGAAGAAACTTTTTATTACCGCCTTTGGTCAGTTGATAATGCTAATAATTATTCCGCCGCGGCTTTATCAGCCAATGCCACCACTCCTTCTTCTGTTCGACCTATTCCTTATTTAAATGATTTTACAATTAATCCTTTCAACGACGGCTGGTTGAACATCAGTTTGGTTGGGACTCAAACTTGGAATCACGGCACTGGCGAAGTCTGGACAAATGCCTTTGCAGGAGGATGTCAAGATAACGATAACTGGTTTATTTCACCTCCTTTTGATTTAACAGCTCAGTCCAATGAACTGTTGTCCATTACTACTGCTGAGCAGTTTAGTGGAAGCGATTTGGAAGTATTGTACTCAACGGATTATAATGGATTTGGAGACCCAACCACGGCTACTTGGACTGCCATTACAACATTTACTACGGGTAATGCTGGATCTCAATCCAATCTTACTAATCTACAATCGGTCAATAATAATAGTGTTTACATTGCTTTTCGTTATCAGTTTGTATCGGGTGGTTGTTCTAGATGGGCGGTAACTGATTTTAATATTATTACGGCGGCATCGCCATTTGTTACCACAACTGGCACACCATTAAGTTCATTTTCTACGGATGAAGGAGATTTTTCTCCAGAGCAAGACTTTAAAATTGAAGGCGATAATCTTAGTGGTGATTTAACTGTTACAGCACCCGCTGAGTTTGAGGTTTCGCTTTCTTCGGGTTCCGGTTTTGGTAGTTCAGTTACAGTTAATGTTACTGGGTCAACACTTGCGCCAACGGATATTTTCGTTAGAATGACTGGCGCAACTGCCGGTACGTTCTCTGGCAATGTGCAAATTTCCGGTGGTGGATTAGCGACTACGGTGAATGTTCCTGTTTCAGGTAATGTTATTTTGCCCCCTCCACCTCCGGCAGCAAATCCTGCAGCCGCGTTTTCTGGTTTGTATCAAGAAAATTTTTCTGGTTTTGATTCGGAGCCAAATCTGCCATTTGGTTGGTTAGTCGACGCAGACGGTTCTGCAGGTAATAAACTAGACTTTTCCCCATGGGCAAACGGTGGAAATAATACTACAGGAGTGAAGCACAGCACCAATAACGCCAATGTTTTAGGGTATCAGCATACAGGTACGACAGGCGTTGCAACATTTTCTTTAACTTTAGAGAATACCACGGGGTCAACTATAGATTCATTGGCGGTTTCGTATTTAGGTAAAGTTGCAAGATCAGGCGAAGGAAGATCACCAGAATTTAGCGTTTCTTTCAATGGTTCGCCCGTTGCCGGTCTTTCATATAGTACCTTAAATGCAACTGACGATTCTTTATTTGTATGGATTACCGGATTGAATATTCAAAATACCGATACCTTTCAAATTGTATGGAGTAGCGAACGTGGAGCGGGTGGAGGAAGTTCTAGACAAATTGGCATTTCCAATGTTTTGGTTTCAATTCCCTCACAATTACCATCAGGTCCGGTTGCTCCAACAGCCCCAGTGGTTAATGTTACAGGCACACCATTAAGTTCATTTTCAACCACAGAAGGAACGGAATCTGCCGAGCAGTCTTTTTCAATTACCGGTAATAACCTTACTGGCAATATAGATATTTCTGCACCAACTGGTTTTGAAGTTTCACTTAGCGCGACAACTGGTTATACTAATTTAATTTCGGTTACGCCGGTAAGTGGTGAAATCACCGCTACGGATATTTTTGTACGCCTTTCTGGATCGAGCGTTGGTTCATTTAGCGGTGACGTTGAAATTTCCGGAGGTGGTCTTTCTGCGCCTATTGAAATTACCGTTTCGGGTAATGTAACCGCACCGCCTACACCTGATCCTGATCCGGAATTAACTGGTTTTGGTGTGGCAAATGCATACTCTATTAATTTTAGCAATTTTGTTTCTGATGTTACCCTGCCAAATGGATGGACTGTGGATGCCTCGGGTTCTGCCAATAATAGACTTGATTTTAGTCCTTGGTTTGCTGGAGGAAATACTAGTACCGGGGTTAAATATTCTACCTCTCAGGCAAATGTTCTGGGCTATCAGCATACGGGTTCAACTGGAATTGCTAGCTTTACTCTTTCCCTTGAAAATCAAACTGGATTTCCTATTCAGGAACTTGAGGTTTCTTATTTAGGTAAAGTGAGCAGAACGACTGAGGGTAGATCGCCAGAGTTTGAAGTTTTGGTTGCGGGTAATCCGGTGTCTGGTCTTGCGTATTCGACCGCTGGAGATACCAATGCCTTAATTGCGACTACCATAAGCGGATTAAACATTCTCAATGGTCAGACTTTTGAAATTGTGTGGAATAGTCAGTTGGGAAGTGGAAGTGGGGCCAATAAACAAATCGGTATTTCCAATGTGCAGATTTTCGTTCCTGAGCCAGGTGTGTTTGCTCCAGTTGGAATCAATCTATCTCTTGTCGATCGTGACATTATTTCTTTTGATGTAACACCAAACCTAAGTAACGACAATGTTCTTATCGTTACCAACAACACCAACACTTTCGGTGTGCCTGCTGACGGTGTTTCTTATTCTATTGGAGATCCTTTACCCGGCGGAGGCACTGTCTATTATGTCGGACCAGCTTCGGGTGTTCCCAACCATACAGGTCGTTCAGAGGGTACAGAGTATTTTTATCGTGCTTGGTCTTTTGATGGCTCCAATGATTATTCAAATAATTTCGTATCAGCATCCATCCGTACTCCAAATTCAACTGTTGCAATACCTTACACTACAAACTTTTCCACTAATCCCTTAACGGACAATGTTTGGATTGAAAGGGACTTATTAGGTTCGCAATCCTGGGTTTACAATACAGGATTTGGTGGTCGAATGGAAATAAGTGGTCAGGCCTCATCTGTTTGTAACGATAATGATGATTGGTTGATTTCTCCCGCATTTGATCTCAGTGTAAACAACAATGTTATTGTTGAAGCTGCAGTTTCTGAACGCTTTGGAGGCAATAATCTGCTTATGTTTTATTCTGATGATTATGACGGTTTTGGTGATCCGAATGATTTCAGTTGGACTTTAATGGAAACCATAACTTCATCCGCAACTAGCTCAACACCGGTTGCACACCCTATTTTTAATACAGATTTGCAATCAGTTTCTCAAAATCGTGTATACATCGCTTTTCGCTACCAGACTTTATCAAGTCCTGCTTGTTCAGAGTGGCGTGTGGAGGATTTTAGTGTTATCCTTACTACTACACCTACGTTAGTTGCAACGGCAACACCCACACCCTTCTCCACAGTCGTTGGCGTTCCGTCTGCTGAACAAACCATCCTGGTTTCCGGCGACGATTTACAAGACGATATCTTGGTCAGTGCACCTACCGGTTACGAAGTTTCTTTGACCTCAGGTAGTGGTTTTGGCAGCAGCGTATCCATTCCTTTCGGCTCGGGTACTGTTGCGGCAACAGATGTTTTTGTGCGCTTAACCGGCGCTGCTCAAGGCACGTTTAACGGAAATATTGAAGTAACCACTCCACAAGCCATAACGCAAACCATTGCTTTGGAAGGACAAGTTTCTGCTGCACCTCCAGCCATCACGGCTACTGGAGCCGCCGGCGCTTATTTTGAAAACTTCCAAGATTTTGTAAGTGCCGCTACTTTGCCTGATGGATGGGCGGTCGATGCCAGCGGCTCAGCCGGAAATAGACTCGATTATAGTCCTTGGGCCAATGGAGGTAATACAAACACCGGTTTTAAATTCTCTACTGCTAATGCAAATGTTTTAGGCTATCAGCATACAGCTAATACTGGTATTGCAACTTTCAGCTTAACCATTTTGAATCAGTCCGGTTCTACAATTAACGCCCTTCAAGTTTCATATCGAGGAAAAGTTGAAAGAACAAATCAAACTAGAAATCCTGAATTCGAGGTGAAAATTGATGGTGTAAGTTATCCCGCATTAGCATATTCTACAGCTGATGGTGTTGACTCAAATATTACCGCTATTGTCTCAGGCCTGTCAATAGCAGATAATCAGACATTTGAAATTAGTTGGGTAAGTGATAGAGGTACGCCAGCCGGTACTTCCAGACAAATCGGTATCTCAAACGTCGAGGTAATGATTCCACAACCAGCCACAGTAACCATCGAAGATTTGGGCAATCAAATTCTTGCGGGTAACGTGCTTCAAGGTGCTACCAACCACGTGCTTCACCAGACAGAGGTCGTTGCGGTGCAAAACCCCGCTCTGGTAACATCGGTTTCTTTCGAGCTCGATGGAACCTACGATGTTGCCGATATCGCAAATCTTAAATTGCGGTATTCAACCAACGCAACTTTAGATCCATCAGACCCAACTTTGGG
>REDE01000040.1 GCA_007693635.1 Flavobacteriales bacterium
TCGCTATTGTTGCGCAGCCGG
Organism: Flavobacteriales bacterium; assembly: GCA_007693635.1. GTDB lineage: Bacteria > Bacteroidota > Bacteroidia > Flavobacteriales > Schleiferiaceae > CSBr16-58. The sequence continues at coordinate 22 of REDE01000040.1, forward strand.
TGTCTTATTTTAAGACCGAGAACTTGCCATTTCCTAACGATGTTTTGCGTTTTTCCGATAAGGTATGGTTGGCTACAAATCAAGGAATTTCATATTTTGAGTTGGATGGAGCAACTTATCAGGTCGATGTTTCAAATTTACGAGCCAATTGCCTCGCTTCGCATAATGATACCCTTTGGGTGGGGGCTAACAATACTCTTGGCTTTTTCGACGGAGTTCAGTGGACTCTAAGTTCTAGTGGTCTGCCGCTGCCTTTTGTCGATATTACCCAAATCTCCTTCGATGATGATGGGGTTATGTGGCTTGTTATAAGTGGAGCGCTTTTTACTTATGAAAACGGACAGTTTGTAAACCAAAACCAACAAGCAAATCTACTTCGCATTAAGGACAATGATATTTACATTACTACCACCGCTACATCAGAGATAGGTAAGGTGAGAAAAGGAGGGCAGTGGGAAAATTTACCTCAAGTATTGTTTACACCTAATGATAATGATCCCAGCGATTTGCAAATTGACGATGATGGAGTGGTTTGGTTTTCAAGATTGCATGTGGGTTACATTGAGAATGATAGCGTGATTATTATTCCAGAATCTTTTCCTGGTGAAAAAATAGGTGTTTTTCAAAACTATGTGGTGAGGCCGCAGCGCAACGAAATACGATTAATTAATGCATCGCAGCAATCCGTTCGTCTGCCTTCATTGCTTAATCTTGGCCAAAATGGAGTGTCACGTATGTTTTACAATGAAGGTCAGTTTTTTTGTTTGTTTAACTCCAACAACAAAATCTGTCTTTTTGAATGGTTTCCGGAGGTAGCCATAGACACCGCTAGCATCAGTCAAGAAATCCGTTTTAATGATTTTCGTTTAGGATTAGGCTCCTTGGGATGGATAGGTGATGGAATGGAAGCAATATATCAACAAGCAGATACATCCTTCATTCTACCTATCATGAATCAATTGCCATGGATTTCTGCTATTCAGGATTCAATTATAAAATCTTCAAACGAGCCAAGCTATAGGACTTCCAACATAGTGTACGCTACCGGTCCTATTTCTTCCCGCTACGATTCTGCTTACGTGGCAAAATATTCTCGGGTGTGGAAGGTAACTCGAAGTGAAATAGAAAGGCACCAAAGACGGTATAGAAGAAATCTATATCGAGCTCCAAGCGGAATAGCTCATTGGCCTGGTAATGGTAATGTTCTAAATGGAGAAGCTCCTATTTTGGCCCCGTTTTTCGACAGAAATGGAAATGGTATCTATGAGCCAGAACTTGGTGATTATCCAGAGATTTTAGGTGATGAAATGATTTATGCCATTATCAATGATCATCGTTCTCAGCGCAATGAAGCAAATAATTATACATTAGGGGCGGAAATCCATGTAATGTTGTATACCTTCGATGAGACTACTCATCCAGATTTAGCAAACTCGGTCTTTTGTCGTTATGCCATTTTTAATCGTTCCTCTTCAGATTGGGATAGCACGGCTTTTACAGCTCGTGGGGACATGGGTGCCGGCCAAAGCAACTACCTCTTTGGGTCAGATAGCGTGGGGCAATATTTCTTTCATCAATCAGATCCGTCTTCAACCAGTGATGTGTTCACTATGGTAGGAGGGTTTTTGAATCACTCAATGTCCGGATTTGTATATGATATTTCACCCCCGTGGAATTGGCTGCCATTCACTCCTATTCCTGTTCGGGCATCATTCAATGCTGCACATAATTTTGCAGCTTTTAGCGGTCAGTTTGGGATGAGCAGTTTTCCAATACCTCCCGATGTTTACAAGGGTACAGGCTTTTTTCCGCCATTTGCCCAACGCGATACAACAATACTTACTTCTTGGGCTTTTGACCGTTCAAAAAACTGGAAGTTTCCTCTGGTTGAAAACTTTCAGGAGGATGCAATGCTAGGATATGCAAACGTGTACTTAGGGGCAGTTCCTGCCGGTGAGTCGGTATGCGTTGATATGGTTTTTAATTTTTCTACCTTGATCACTCCAGACTTGAGTTTTGATGTGGTGGATGATTTGGAGGGTGATCTGCAAAATGCTCGCGTGTTCTACCAAAATCAAGATTTTAGTTGTCTGCATCAAGTTTTATCCGTTGATGACTTCGAAGCGGATCTCGGTGAATTCAAACTTTTCCCCAACCCCATTCAAAGAGGAAATACCATCATTCTGCAAGATTATATCGATCGTGATTTTGAGGTGGTTATATTTACTTCTGCTGGGCAACACATCAATCCTAAAACCACTCGTCTAGGTCAAGAAACGCACATCGAAATATCGTCTTTTGTTCCCCCAGGTATTTATGTTATGCGTTTGCGCGATATTTCTGGTGGAGCAGTTTTGTTCCGGAAAATTGTGGTTGTGGATTAAAGTGGAGATTTATCAAGGGTTGCTTATTTGGTAACCTAGATATTTGTTTTCTTTCATCGCCATTCATAATCGATTCGCTATTCACTTTTAATGTTTTTTCAAATGAAATACGCCTACTCTCTCATCTTGTTCACATTTCTCAACCTCATGGTCTCGGCTCAGTTGGTTAATTCTTGGCAAATATTCCCTTATGGCAATGCTCAAGGTCTAGACATTATTAGCGTTGACGATACTTATATAGTGTCAGTTAATCATGGGATTAATCAGGTGGTTAACGGTGAATTGCTATTTTTTCGCGATACCGACCTGATCAAACTCGATGCTAATCTGGGTATTATTGATAGTGTACGAATCAGATCTGCTCCAAATCATAACTCCTACATTCAAAACATGAAATGGATAGGGGATAGTTTGTATGTTTTGGTATTTCAAATTGAAGTTTCTCAGGGTTCTCAGCAGGTTTTCCATTCTTTGCAAACATTTGACAAAGATTTAAATCGTGGCGCCGTATATCCGGTTCTTCAAGATACTGTGCTAACGCTAATGTCATCTATGTTTTATAAGGACACAACTTTGCTGATTGTTGGAGGTGTTGGAAGCATGACCAAGTTAGCAAAGTATGATTTGGCAGGTAATGTTATTTCCGATACGCTTTTTTCTATATCTTCTCCTGCTCCTTTCTTTCGATCAATATGGGATGTGCCAAGTACCGATCAAGTCATATTTTGCGCTCCTAATGGATTGATGTATTTTGATCTGCAAAATATGCATATCGATTCGACGGTATCAGTATCACCTTCCATTTCCCGTATATACTCTTTTGATAATTTGCACTTGGGTGTTCAATTGGACCCAGCTTCCTTAACTCGTTATGTTTCTCTTAATGACTTTGGAGTTGTAGGACAATCTTTTTTGCTCGATAGCACAATTGTTCCTCGCGGTATTCAATATCAGGCCAGACGAGCGTTAATAAATGCAATTGACTATGATAGTGTTTCCGGTAACCTCTATTTTGCAAATATTCACAATTACTCTATAAGTGGAGGCGGAGCTTCGCCTTCACAAGACACCAATGTTGCGGAATTGTTTATTCATCATTTTAATCCGACTAGTCAATCAATTGTATGGAAGCGTGAAATTGAACTTTACAAGGTAGTTGGTTCATTTGGTTTTCCTTCGATTAGTAGTATTCGGGCAACGCCGGAAGGAGGATGTGTTGTCTTGTTTGCCCACGCCGCAGAGTCAGCATCTTTTGTAACCAATGGCAGTATAGCATACGTGTTGCTACTAGACGCCAACGGAAATATTTTTAGGTATGAGTCTTTTGGAAATGACGAATCGCAGTTAAATATTTTCCCTAATCCTTCAGCTTCTTTCATTACAATAGAAAACCTCGAAACACCTTTAGGTTTTAGTGTTCGGGATATGCAGGGCAGGGAGGTTTTTAATCAGCAAAAGATGGATACAAGGCATGTGTTGGATGTGTCTAGTTGGCCAAAAGGCAGTTACATTATTTTGTTGAATAGTCAAGATGGCAAGCAAATGTTTAAACAGATATTGGTAAATTGATTCAATGTCTGTTAAGTAGGTTGGATTTACAGTGATACATCCTTTAGTATTATAGTCGCTTCGTGAATCTCTACATCATTGTTTTTTGTTCAAAATCCGGGTACGGCATTTTTTCGTTTTTTAGGTCGACAATGAAATCCGTTTTCAGTTCACCCGTGATCCAGTCAATCCATGCCCAACGATTATCTTTTTTTACAGCAACGTAGGTTATGTACTTTTTGTAATGCCCCATTCCGTCGTAAACGGTTCTTTCAACATTGAAAATTTTATAATCATCATACAGACAGGGGATGGTTTGGCTTGCATCTTCATCAAAAGACCAGGGAGAGGTGTAAATTCCAACTTTACCGGAGTTCCAAACTCCTGTCAATTCTGCATTAAATCCGAAAAAATCAATGGAATCATATTGCATTGGAATCATTTGCGTTACATCATTTTGTGACCAGGCTTGAAACATTCCCCATTTTTTACTTTTTTTCCCTCTTGCTATAAACACACCGTCCCCATTATTTTCGTCGAGGCGAATTTCTGTGGCTTTTATTTTTTTCAAGGTTTTGGGTGATATTTCCTGTGCATATACCTGGGGATAGTTTAACAGCATAATGCTTAGTACGACTGTATATATTTTTCCAAATATTTTCATAGCGCAGAGATTTTTTGTTTGTTTGGGTTTCTTGGTAGTCAAATATTTCAAGATGTTCATTGTAAACGTGGTAAGCCTTTTGTAAATTGTATGTGATGTTCTATATTTGGTCTGTTTGCATATTTACCAGCTTTAAAGTAGGTGAAACAAAAAACGCCCGACACTTGCCGGGCGTTTTTTTGTTTGCGGGAATTTGGTTTTACCTTGAAATCACGAAGGATCGCATAGTAGTCCCATCGGGTGAACTAAGACGGAGTTGATACATCCCTGAAGCTAAATGATTCAAATCGTAAGTGTTGTCAAAGGCTCCCTGATGGTTGGTGTAGAGCTGATTTAATAACACTCTACCACTAAGGTCGATGATTTCCACACGTAGGTCACCTTTCAGATGCTGTAAAAAGCTTAGGGTAAAGGTTCCGTTATTCGGGTTGGGGAACAAACGCAGGTCGAGTAACTCTCCAAAGCGCTCTACCGAAATGTTCTCCGCCCATACCATCTGGCAAATGGTGTCTGAACCACAACTGTTGTACGCAATCATGCACACCTCAAAGCTGTCAGTTTGTGGGAACTGGAAAGTTACACTATCACCGGCAGCAGTACCTAGGGTGTCGAAGAACCAAACTACCGAGTCGGCATTTAGACTGGTATTTTGGAAAGACACGGTATGGCTAATGGTGTTCCAAGTGAAGTTAGCCTGTACAGAATCTGACGCGGTAGGAGTCACCGGCGTGCGGATATCCGAGCAAGCAGACGTTCCGTAATGGATGGCACCATTCCAGGTGCGAGGGTCACAGCAGTAGTCGAAAGGCTGGCAAAGACCAAGGCCAGCCACCAGTGTCATAT
>REDE01000113.1 GCA_007693635.1 Flavobacteriales bacterium
ATAAACCGATCGCGCACCCGTTGATCTACACCTTTATAATGGCCGCAAAGAATAATGATATTTTTCTTAAGCGATAAAAGATTGGCGGTTTTTTGATTAAAAAGTTCACCATCGGGAGTCATGTAAATAATTTCGTCGTAGCTGCGCTGGGATTGTAATTGCGCTATACAGTTGTGAATAGGCTCGATCATCATCACCATTCCTGCTCCTCCACCAAATTGATAATCGTCGATTTGGCTGTGTTTACCCAAACCGTATTGACGGAGGTCGTGGATGTGAACTTCCACCCTACCTTTGTTGATTGCTCGTTGTAAGATACTATCTGAAAATGGCGATTCCAATAATTTTGGTAAGGCCGTAATGATGTCGATACGCATCAGGTTTTTTGTTTTTCTTTTCGTGCTGCTGGAAAAAGCACATTATTCAAAATTAAACGATATCCGGGAGAATTTGGAAACATATTCAAATCTGTTGGTGGATCACCTACGCGATGCTGATAATCTTCCGGATCGTGACCGCCATAAAAAGTAAAAAAACCTTTACCTACTTCTCCGTGAATGTATCGTGCTTCTCCAGCACTTTTATTTTCACCCAAAATCACTACACTTGGCTTAATCAATGATTTGCGAAAGGCCGTAGTTTGCCCCATAAACCCCTTAATCACCCGGGTGTGGTTTTGCGTGAGCATAGCAGGAACAACATCCCACTTGGCGGAAAACTCAAATAGGCCAAAATAATCGCTCTCGGGCTTAACATTTCTGGTATTGGTGACGTCGATATTGGAATATTCATACTCCATTGGATTGGTTACCAAAGTAAAATTTCGAAAAGCAAAGGTGCGGCTAAAATCGAGCTTATTATTGTAGTTAGGTGTTGATGGGTCTCCGTCATACATCGACTCACAGATATCTAAGCCTTCGGCGGCCAGGGCAATATCGTAAGTATCGGTAGCTGAGCACATAGCAAAAGTAAATCCACCGCCAAGGGTAAACTCCTTAATGCGCTTCACCACGGCCAATTTCATCTGACTCACTTTGGCAAAACCCAACTCGGCAGCCATATTTTCCAAGTCATTCTTTTGTTTGATATACCAAGGAGCATTTCGATAGGCGGCATAAAACTTTCCGTACTGTCCAGTAAAGTCCTCATGATGAAGATGTAACCAATCGTAGCCGGTAAGTTCATCGTTTAAAACCTCTCTGTCGTAAACCACATCATAGGGAATCTCGGCATAGGTAAGTACGAGGGTTACAGCATCGTCCCATGGCGCGTTATGTGGGGGGCTATATACGGCTATTTTAGGGACTTTCTCCAACTTCACCGCTTCCATATTGGAGGCTGGGTTTGCAATTTCTTCCAGAATAGTATTTACTCTTGAGGATGAAATTTTTTCAAAACTCACACCCCTTACGCGGCATTCTCTTTCGATTTCAGAATGAGCTACGGTAAGAAAACTTCCTCCGCGATAATTGAGTAGCCATTGCACTTCTTGTTGGCGCTCCAATACCCAGAAGGCAATACCGTAGGCCTTCAAATGCTGTCGCTGGGTTTTTTCATCCATCGGAATAAGGAGATAATCCGCACGGAGAAAAAGAGGGAATAAGAGTAAAAAAAGCGCGCTAAAAAACGAAATCGTCGTCTGGCGGCGTGGGTAAATTATCATTGAATCCGCTGAAGTCATTGTCGTCGTCATTATCGTTATTAATTCTTGAAGGGATGATCATTTCGTTTGTATCAAACTCCAAATCACTAAATTTTGCCAAAGCACCTTGGAACCGCAATCGCACATCTTCTAAGCTACCATTACGGTGTTTCGCAATAACCAATTCCGCTTGTCCTTCACAGGGAGATCCATCTTCCCAATCCGTAAGTCCATAATACTCCGGACGGTAAATAAACGAAACAATATCGGCATCTTGCTCAATGGCGCCTGATTCACGTAGGTCGGATAGTTGGGGTCGCTTGCTGGAATTCCCTCTACCCTCTACCGAGCGGTTTACTTGAGAAAGGGCTATAACCGGAACGTTCAATTCTTTAGCAATCCCCTTGAGAGATCGACTAATCATACTAATTTCTTGTTCGCGATTACCAACCGACTTCTGCCCACCGGCGGTCATGAGCTGCAAGTAATCCACAATAATAATTCCGATATTGTATTGCGATGCCAAACGGCGACACTTTGCTCGCAAATCAAAAACGGAAATAGCCGGAGTATCGTCGATATACAACGGAGCTTGTTCGAGCTTTTTCACCTTGGTAACCAGTTGATGCCATTCGCTATCGGTTAGATTACCCTTGCGGAGTTTTTCAGACGAGAGTCCTGTTTCGCTGGAAATCAAACGTTTGATCAACTGCACTGACGACATTTCGAGGGAGAAAAAGGCTACTGCCGTATTGAAGTCGATTGCGATATTGCGGGCCATGGAGAGGGTGAGTGCGGTTTTACCCATACCCGGGCGAGCAGCGATGATGATGAGGTCGGACTTTTGCCAGCCGCCGGTTATTCTATCTACCGCGGTAAATCCACTAGCCACACCACTGAGACCTTCTTTTTTGCTCATTTCCTCAATTTCTTTGATTGCTTCGCGCACGAGGTCGGCGGAAGTATCGTAGTTCTTTTTGAGGGTTCCGTTGGCAATTTCGTAGAGATTTTGCTCGGCTTTGTCGAGGAGTTCAAGCACATCACTTTCCTCGTCGAAGGCACTTGAAATAATATCACCCGAGACTCGAATGAGTTCTCGTTGAATAAATTTCTCCACAATTACTCTTGCGTGAAACTCTATATGCGCTGCTGAGGAAACCCGTTGAGAAAGATTCACTAGAAAGAAGTCACCTCCCACCAACTGAAGTTTGGCATTTTTTTTCAAATAATCCGAAACCGTAAAAATGTCGATCGGTTGCGAATCGGCAAAGAGATTCTTAATAGCGGCAAAAATCTCTGCATGCGCTTCTTTGTAGAAGGCTTCGGGCTCTAAAATCTCAATCACCTCATTTATTGCATTACTATCTATGAGCAGAGCGCCAATTACCGCCTCCTCCATATCAATGGCTTGAGGAGGTACTCTACCCTCTGACAGGGCTACAATTGAGCTGTTTTTGCTTTTTTGCTCTTTAGGCTTCACTTTCTCGGCGTATTCCATAATGTTAAATGCTTCACAACCAAAATTACAATTGGATTTTTAGTGTTACTTTTGAAAGATGGTAAAGTTCGGGAAAATATTTTTGATACTGGTACTTTTTTCTCATTGTGGAAAAAAAACTTCTTCCTTTCCGGAGGTTCGTATTAACGCGCCCAATCCGGGTGATTCTTTTGAATTTTCGGAGTGGATTCAGATAAAAGCCACACTTCAACATGAGGATTTGCGTGCATATAGAGTGAGTTTGATTTCCGAAACGGAGTCAGCACAATTTTTTGTGAGGGATGGCATGGCTCAAGGGGAAAGCTTCGAGCTTAGGGTTAGCATTCAGCTCGATAACACAAACATGCCTAGTGGAAAGTATAGAGTAAGAGTTACCGCTTTCACGGAAGATAATCAGGCGAGTGCTGAGCGAAGCATGACCTACATTCGCAAGCCGCTGGAAACGGATGGCCTCTGGATAGTTAGCGACAATGGAAATTTCTATGACTTGGGCATTTTGCCGTTCACCCGTTCACCAATATGGCACAGCGGCTTAATCGGCCAAAAAGTGATGGCTACCTCCGTGATGGAGCCCAACATAATAATTACTGCTCCCCAATTTTTAGCTAATGCACGTATGTATAGCGGAGAAACCGGCGATTTTTTGTACTCAATTACACGTCAAGAGCAAACAAGCTTCCCTTATTTTACATCGCTCAATGGCTACAACAACCGCTATGTAATTTCAAACTACCTCGGATTTACAGAGGTAAGAGAAGCATCTGGAACGATGCTTCATAACATTGAATTGGAGGAAAATATCATCTCCCGAATGAGTGCTTTTGGTCACGAATTTTATTTTATGCAAACCGAAAATATCTTAAATTCAAACATTCGAGAATGGGTGGTATATAATCGTTTGGGCACCCGCTTTGGAGAGCGCTTAACCCAAGACAGTGCTGTTGCAGCTTTCTCCATATCATCAAACCTTTGGTGGGTTTTATACAACAACGCCAATGGAGCAGGTTTTGACAGATTTACCGCAGGAACGGGAGCGCGTGAGCCATTTATAGGACAAATGAGCGGCAGGGCAATTACCGGCATTCAGTTATCGGCAAACAGATATATCCTCGCCACAACTCAAGGGGTATTTGAAGTGCGAACACAACAGTCGGGAATTATTCATCTGAGCAACTTGGGCATACCTATATACCTCGCATATGACCCAATTCAAAATCGTTTAGCAGTATTGAAAAACGGGCAAATTGATGAATACAACCTAACAAATATGCAAATGATACGAAGTGTGCCCGTACCGAGTAATACCAAATATGTTGGATATACGTATAAACGTGAATAAACTTAAACGCTTTCCGTAATTCCAAGGTTAGCGAAAAGCGAGAGAAAAATAGCCTTTCCATCTTCATTACCCAAATGTACGTCTGCTGCGCGTTCGGGATGAGGCATCATTCCAAATACATTACGGGCAGCGTTACATACACCAGCGATGTTGTTGATGGATCCATTAGGATTGGCTTCTGCTGAAACTTTTCCATCCATATCACAGTAGCGGAAAATGACTTGATTATTGTCTTCTAAGGCTTTCAAGCTTTCCTCTCCTATATAATAACGTCCTTCTCCATGCGCAATGGGGATGGTGTAAGCTTTGTTTTCAAGATCAGCATTAATTGCACTGTTATTATTTGCCGGAGTGATTTGCACATTTTTACAAATAAAGCGGTGAGAAGTATTGTGTAAAAGAGCTCCGGGCAATAGTCCGGCTTCGCAAAGCACTTGGAAACCGTTACAAACACCCAAAACCCATCCTCCTTGGTTAGCAAATTCGATTACGGAGTTCATAACAGGAGAAAAGCGGGCAATGGCACCACTACGCAAGTAATCACCATACGAAAAACCACCAGGTAAAACAACCATATCAACAGCCTTCAAGTCGGGGTCTTTATGCCAAAGTTCAACCACATTATGGCCTAAGATGCTTTCAAGCACATACATCATATCTCGATCACAATTTGACCCGGGAAAAACAACTACTCCGATATTCATAGAAAAATGCTTCAAAATTTTGCCGCAAAGGTAACATGTATTGGTGAGGTTTATGCAACAAAAAATGGCTTGAAGCCCCCGAGAAAAAGAATTCATCATCCTATAAGTAAAAAAAATTAGTAAAGCGTCGATTGTTTAAATAAATATTCTATTTTTGCCACCCGTAAAAATATGGTAATCGAAACACGTTTACCGCCCTTAATAACGGTATTTGACTGATTTATTTATGGCTAAAAAGAAAAAAAACGACCAAGAAGATGAAA
>REDE01000092.1 GCA_007693635.1 Flavobacteriales bacterium
GATAGTCGGTGAGCAATTATGATGTTGGTTCGGCCTTCAGTAATTCGGTCAATTGCATTTTGAATGGCTTGTTCAGAATGAGAGTCTAATGAAGCTGTGGCTTCATCGAGAATCAAAATTTCCGGATTGGCAATGTATGCCCGTAAAAAAGCAATAATCTGTCGCTGTCCGGCAGAGAGTGTTCCACCTTTTTCACCTACTTTAAATTGCAAACCTCCAGGTAGGGCGTCGATGAATCCGGCAACGCCAATTTCATCCATGGCTTTGCGGACGGCTTTTTCATTGAGCTCATGACCCATGGTGATGTTTTGATATACCGTATCGGAAAAAAGAAAGACATCTTGAAGTACTACTGCCAGGTGTTTTCTTAAACTGTCTAAACTGAATTTGGTAATTGAGTTACCGTCAATTAGTATTTCTCCTTTTTGGAAAGGGTAATAACGCGCGAGCAAACTGATTAATGTGGTTTTTCCCGCTCCAGTAGCCCCCACTACCGCTAAGGTTTGACCAGGTTTTACCTGAAAACTCAAATCGCGAATAACCATTTCATCAGGATTGTAACCAAACCAAACGTTTTTAAATTCTAAGGCCCCATTCACCGACTGCAATGTTTCGCCTTTACTGAGCTCAACATCTTCTTCATTGTCCAATAATTTCATAACCCTTTCACCCGCTACCAAGCCCATTTGTAAGGTGTTGAATCGGTCGGCTAATTGGCGTAAAGGTCTGAAAATCAAATTTACAAAAAATATGATAGCAATCAATTCACCTAAACTAATACTATCGCCAGCCGCTGCTCGTACCCCCCCATACCAAACAGCTAATCCTATTGCAATTGCTGACAGAACCTCAATAACCGGTAAGAAAATCGAAAAATACCAGATGGAACGAACATTGGCCTTACGGTGACGGTCATTGATCACTTTGAATGACTCGAATTCGCGCTGCTGCTTGTTGAATAATTGTACGATGGAGATACCGCTGATACGCTCTTGAACAAAAGCGTTGAGATTGGCAACTTCATTGCGCACATCCTGAAAGGTCTTTTTTATGGCCAATTGAAACCACCGGGTCGCGATATATAACAACGGCAAAACGGTTAAAGACACCAATACCAAGCGGACATCAATAAAAATAAACATACAAGTAAGGATCACAACAATTTTCAGTAAATCGCTGAAAATGACCAATAACCCCTCAGCAAATATATCTGCAACGACTTCAATATCAGAGACATTTCGAGTAACCAAGGTGCCAATAGGTCGGCGGTCAAAAAATGATAATCGGAAGCTATTGACTTTACGATACAGGTCTTTACGTAAATCGCGAATGATACTTTGGCCAAGTTTATTGGCTAGATAAATAAAGGCAAATTGGAATAAGGTTTCTACCAATAAGAGGCCAATTAAGATTAATGTAAATATCCAAAGTGCATTGGCGTTTTGATCCTTAATAACGTGATTGTCAACAGTGAATTGAATTAATAAGGGTCGGGCTGTTGTGAGGGCCGCCAATACAACTGTGAGAAATAATGCAAACCAAAAAATGCCCATGTGTGGTTTTAAATACACCATGAGTTTTCGCAAAAGGGCAATATCAAATATTCGTTTTTTCGGTGTATTGTTCATAGGTATATTTCCTGTGGATATTCGACATTGGTTAGATAAAGGCCGTGTGCGGGTACAGAGACTCCAGCCTTTTGCCGAGATTGTAATTCAATAATTTCCAGCATTGATTCAGGTGAAATTTTATTCATTCCCACATCGAGTAATGTTCCGGTAATGGCACGAACCATATTTCGTAAAAAACGATTGGCTGTGATGTGAAAATGAAGCTCCCCCTCCCCTTTTTCTTCCCAATAGGCTTTCATTACAGTGCAGATTCCGGTGTTTTCTTCAGCCCTCGATTTTTCGAAGCTGCGGAAATTTTTTTCGCCAATTAAATATTTCGCGGCTGCATTCATTGCGTCAACATTCAAGGTCGAATAATGATGGTAACTGCGTTTTTCTAAAAAGGGATTTTTGTGTAAGTGAATACGGTATAGGTAACTTCGATTGATGGCCGTAAAACGAGCGTGTGCGTCACTTACAACCGGGTAAACATCGTCGATGGCAATATTCTGTGGTAAAATCCTGTTGAGTTTATGTTTGATATCCAAATCTATCTCATCACTATCAAAATGCGCATACATTCCTGTAGCGTGCACACCAGCGTCGGTTCGGCCGGCTCCAATCACTTCTGTAGATGTGCGTAGAATTGTGCTCAAAGCACTCTGCAGAGTCTCTTGAACTGTTGGAGCGTTTGGCTGTATTTGCCAGCCGCTGTAAAAAGTACCTTCGAATTTTAATCTCAAAAAATATCGCATAGACAATGGAACTCGCTAGTTAAACGCCTTTGACAAATTAAAGTTTTGTACTCGTAGCGTCTTTACGATTAACTTTGCAAAAGTAACGCTAAATACCCCGAATTATCACACGCATTCTCCTTCTATCCGACACGCATGGTTATCTCGATCCACGCGTATTAAATTACGCCAAAGATGTCGATGAGGTCTGGCATGCAGGCGATATTGGTAATGTTGGACTTTTAAATCCCCTAGAAGAATTAGCCGTGCTTCGAGCCGTTTACGGAAATATCGACGATTCGGCAACAAAAAGTCGGTTCCCAGAGCATCAACGATTCATTTGTGAGGGCGTTAGGGTTTGGATTACCCACATTGGTGGTCATCCCGCGCGATACGCCCCTGGGATTACCAAACGTTTTAAAGAAAGTCCGGTTGACTTGTTTATCTGCGGCCATTCTCATATTCTCAAAGCTGGTTACGACAAAAAGAATCAACTACTACATTTAAACCCTGGCGCAGCAGGTAATCACGGATGGCATACAGTTCGTACGATGATGCGTTTTGAAGTATCGCAAGGAAAAGTTGAAAATTTGGAAGTCATTGAGTTTGGGAGATAGAACTCATGTAAGTTCTATTTGCTGGTTTTTTGCAACACCTGCATAATGACCCCAAAAATCACTAATCCAATTCCAGCAAGGACACCATAGGAATGTCGGATGTCAAATATCAACAAGTCAAAGCCTAGACCGAAGATCACGCCAAGATACTTGAAAATAGCTACCTTACTGGCATCGGCTGCTTGGTAGGCTTTGGTTAAATAAACCTGACCAAATTGCGTACTTACGCCCATTAAAAGTATATAAGCCCATTCTATCCCTACTGGCGTTTGCCATACCGAAGGAAGGAAAATACTCATTGCAGGTATGGCGATTAACGGGAAGTACATGACGACAACCACAGGATGCTCACGGTTTTTCAACTTACTAATTACGGTATACGCCGCACCGGCAAATGCCGCCGAAAGAACCCCGATGAAAAACAAGGACCAAGTAATTCCTTCTGCACTTCCTCGCATAACTAAAATGCCGGAAAATGCTACGGCAAACCACAACCATTGAATGCGACGAACAATTTCACCTAAGAAAAGAACGGCAAAAAGTGCGGTGAAAAGAGGACTCGTATATTGCAGGGTAATGGCCGTAGCCAATGGTAATTTCTGTAAGGTGAAAAAAAACATCGATAAGGCAGTTACCCCAAATATGCCACGCATATACAGCAACTTCCGGTTTTCAGGTTTGCCCCAAATGGGTATTTTCACGCTGCGCAAATAGCCCACCGTAAGCACTAACGATATGACCGAGCGAAACCATACCAATTCAACAAAGGATATGTTTGGCAACATCTTAACGCTTAAATTCATAAACGCGAAAGCGAGTACTGAAATCAGCGCAAATCCGGTAGCTTTTGAATTCACAAAAAAATAAAAAAACGGTATTCAGGTGTAAATCACCCAAATACCGCATGAATATGACTAAATCTTACTTCTTTAAAAATGGCGGTTTTACCACCACTGCCTTAAGATGCTTTCCGCGTACTTCCACGAAAATCTCAGTTCCTTCAGCTACGTATGCAGTATGGACATACCCCATTCCTATCGCTTTGGAAAGAGAAGGTGACTGCGTGCCGCTTGTAACCTCTCCAATGACTTCACCGGATTCATTTACAATAGGATAATGCTGGCGCGGTATTCCACGGTCTAACATTTCAAAGCCAACCAACCTTCGATTAAGTCCGCTCTCTTTGATCGCTAAAATTTTATCTTTACCTACAAAATCAGTGTTGAGCTTGGTAATCCAACCCAAACCAGCCTCTAAAGGTGAGGTCTCGTCATTGATGTCGTTCCCGTACAAACAGAAGCCCATTTCTAATCGCAATGTATCTCTAGCTCCCAATCCTGCTGGCACTAATCCGTACGCGGCACCAGTTAGCATCAGCGCATTCCAAAGACGCTCAGCATCTTCATTGGCTATGTATAGCTCAAAACCTCCTGCTCCGGTGTACCCAGTGTTTGAAATAATTACGTTTTGAATATCCGCTACGGCGCCAATTTGAAAATTGTAGTAGGGAATACTTCCGAGATCTACAGAGGTTAATTCTGCTAGAATCTCTAGGGCCTTCGGTCCTTGTAAGGCAAGCAAAGACATTTGTTCGGAACGATCCGTAAGCTCTGCATCGAATGTGTGATGTTTTTTAATCCAGTTGAAATCTTTTTCAATGTTTGAAGCATTTACCACCAATAAAAATTCATCATCGGCTAATTTATACACCAACAAATCGTCTACGATTCCACCATTTTCATTGGGGAAACAAGAATACTGGATTTTTCCCGGCGATAGTTTGGATACATCATTGGAGGTTACGTATTGCACGAGAGCCTCTGCTTGTGGACCTTTTACAAAAAACTCGCCCATATGTGAAACGTCGAACAAACCAGCGGCTTGACGAACTGCGTGGTGTTCTTGAATAAGTCCAGTATACTGTACAGGCATTGAGTATCCGGCAAAAGGAACCATTTTTGCACCAATTGACTCGTGCACATGAGTTAAAGCTGTTTTTAACATAATCGATTTAAATTATTGATTTGAAAGTATTAACCGTGAATGAATTCTTTGTTTTCCAGATTCTTGATGATATCCGCTTCAAATTCCAAAAGCGCTTTCCATTTTGCATCTACCTCTTCCCTGTTGCCATATTGACGCGCTAAACGAATGAATAGCGTGTAATGTCCGGCCTCACTGACCATCAACTTGTGGTAGAATTTTGCCAAATCAGGATCGGAAATGTTTTCACTAATCAGCTTAAAGCGCTCGCATGAACGAGCTTCTATTAAGGCCGCCAAAAGTAAACGCTGAGTGAGTCGCTCCATCCGGTCAGAGGTTTTTGGGAAAAAGTCCATCAGTCGATTGACGTATTCATCCTTGCGTTCTCGACCGAGTTGCAGACCACGCTCCTCAATTTTCTTGAACACCATTTCAAAATGACTCATTTCCTCACGTGCCAAAGCAGACATTTCTCTAACCAAATCTGAGAGCTCAGGATAGGTTACAATAAGTGAAATAGCCGTTGATGCAGCCTTCTGTTCACAAAAGGCATGATCGGTCAGAATTTCGTCAATGTGTTTTTCCGCAATATTGACCCAACGCGGGTCTGTGGGTAATTTTAGTCCTAACATGCCGGCAAAAGTACGTTTATTTATTCAGATGTTTAACTTGAAAATAAGGAGGCTAAAACCTCACACCAATTTTTACGTTCTATTTTTGTGATCTAGAAAAAATTAAATCTTTCGAAAATGCAAATCTCGACTATTAACCCCTTTAAATTCAAAATTGTTTGGTTGCTATACCCTGCTCTTGTGATTATTTTTAGTGCCTGTGCACAAGCGTGCTCTAAAGATGATGATTCTAAGGAAAATGGGACGTTTACCCAAGCAGAATACAAATTAGAAACCCTGCTTGAAGGGCTCCAGAATCCCTGGGGAATATGTTTTCCTTCGGAAAATGAAATTTTATTTACCGAAAGACCAGGGAATATTTGGTTGTATAATCTCGTTGAACAAACTAAAACGCAAGTTACGGGCGGACCAACTGTTGTGGCAGTGGGTCAGGGTGGCTTACTGGATGTAGCTTTACATCCTGATTTTAGTCAGAATAGAAAGGTTTATTTTTGTTACTCTGGCGGACAGCCAGGAGCTACTAACACCGCTTTAGGCGTTGGGGAATTGATCGGAAATCGCATTGAGAATTTCCAGCAAATTTTTATCGGAAGTCCACTGACTAATTCCGGCGTGCATTTTGGCTCGCGCCTGCTTTTCGATGATCAAGGATATTTATACATGAGTATTGGCGATCGCGGACAACAAGCTTGGGCGCAGGATTCTAGTAATCATGCGGGGAAATTACTGCGGTTTCATGACGACGGAAGCATTCCGTTCGACAATCCATTTGTTGGGGTTTTAGGCGCAAAGGAGGAAGTTTATACCATGGGAAACCGCAACATTCAAGGCATGGATATCCACCCAACGGAACGGATTATATACACGCATGAACACGGTCCGCGGGGTGGTGATGAACTCAATAAAATGATTAAGGGAGCCAATTATGGCTGGCCGTTGGTCACACACGGCATCAATTATAATGGTACACCAATAACTCCCGATACTACCTTGGAGAGTTATCAAGATCCTATACACCACTGGACACCCTCCGTGGCGCCTTGCGGAATGGCCTTTGTCCCGCAAGGAATACCCACTTACGATAATTTGTTAATTGGCACTTTAGCTGCCCAGCATCTTAAAGGTGTTCAGTTGCAAAACAATAAGGTTTCGATTACCCGCAGATACTTCGAGGGAATGGGGCGCTTTCGGGCTGTTGCTTTTATGCCCAACAAACGATGCTTCGTCCTCACCGAAAACCCCGGCAGGTTATACGAGCTGGTTTTTGACTGATGGATTTTTAAATGTCAGCTTCTAAGTAAACGGATAATTTATCCGGATTTTCTTTGGGCGCCTAATCGCGCTTTCCGCTGCAAGTCCTCGTCTAAAACCGCCGTGTCCGCAACAGCGGCCAAGGAGCTCCTCCGTCGCTCTTGCCCACTGGCGTCCCCTGACGTTTTAGCCTCCGGGCTTTCCGCTGCAATCGCGGGCGCGGGCTAATAGGGCTTGTCGGCGATATCTGAGAACAATTTGTATTATGGTTGCACTAAAGCAAAAACAAATTGATCAGTAAGTAGATAAAGGGAATCCGATGGGTTGAGATGATTGAATAACCATACCCCGGCAGTGGCTTGAACTTTGAGTGTTGGATATCCATCGGGATTTTGTCTGTAAGGCGTGAGCTGCTGAGTCTGAAAATATTCTGAACTAAGAGGCGCTCGTCCTTCAAGATAATTCGAATAAACAATCCCATCTGCATCAATCCATGTGATAAGAAGTTTACCAGTTAAGCCCGCAGGGACATTGCGCACCTGAATGCTATCGTAGACTTCGAAGCTATACCCTGAAAATGCTACGTTGCCAATGGATATTTCTCGACAAAAATTATTCTGACAAGACGAATTGGCTTCTATACAAACGCGGTAATTGGATCGATTTGAAACCATTGGAGAAATGTAGGTGTGGGTTACTGTATTGCCATAAGCCGTTTGCCCATCGCCAAATTCCCAATTGTAAGTCTGTCCATTTACGGCTTTGAATTCGTAAGTTAATGCTGATAATTGCCGGTAAGTAAACTGTATTCTACAATGCTTTTGGTTTCTCTTTGGGATAGAATTACAGATATTTGCGCTCATGGAGCCTTGATAAACATTGAGACAAGCCCGTAGATCTCTGGTTTGTGAAACTAAACGCTTCGGCATTTTTACGGAGGTCGTGTCGCCATGAAGAAAGTCCCAGAGAATACTCGAGTTTTGCGAAATATTAGAATCCGGAAAAAACTGAACTACATCTACAGTGTCAAAAACAGTAATGGGATACCCGCTAGCCAGAGACCATTCCCCAGTATTTGTAAATGATGAGCGATCAATGGAGTAATCTGAAGAAGGAAAAGGATCGTAAAATTTAATACTTATACTTCCAGGACAACCCTCTAAACAATTTCTTGGGCCTAGGGTCGATTGCATGCACCAAACTCCGGTAGTGTCTTTAAAAAAACCTGTTTGCATACTGACATCTTCCCTACCCGCCTGAAGTGTATAAGTCTCCCCACCAATTTCTCCAATAAATGAAAAAACTGGATCTCCCTCGTCCAAATTAGGCAATAGATCATTGTTGCAGGAACTCAAAAATACCGGCAATAGGACGATAGCTAATTGAAATACAGACTTTTTCATCGTTACCACCATTTAATTATTTGCAGCTGTATTGATCGAAAATCATTGGTATTCATGATTATGTGATTTTGGTTGAAATGGTAAAGGATGCCAATTTGCCAATTTCTATCAATCGCATATCGATAATCAACGAGTATCGATCCATGCCAAAGTTGGGCCGGATCAGCACTACCCCACTCCGTTGTAGTTTCCCCAGATGGAGTGGTTAATGCAGCTCTCGCTTGAACGGCTCGGTGTATAATGCTTCCTAAATGAATCGCGTGACGCTTTCTTCTATACATCAAAGTTATTGGTAATGATGCGTATAGCAGGTCGTGCATTTCCATTTGATACTCTTGATTGATGCGGTCAAATGAGTAGTCAATGCGAGTTAGGGTGGTTTGGAAATTTAATTTGTTAATTACCTGAATGCCCAAACCAGCTGTTACGCCCCAGTTTTGATTAAAGTCGTAAGACATACCGACTTGAAATCCGTACGTAGGACGAAAATCCGAGAAGTAACCAAGTTGAAACTGAGTGTAGAAAGCCGATTTAGAAGTGGGAAGTATAGTGTTTATGTCGGTGGTTAACTCTTCTTCTTCTTCTATTTCCGCTAAAACGCTGATATTGTCATCCATCGATGAGGTCACTTCTTCAGCACCTTCAAAAACCTCCAAATTAGAATCAGTTGTTTTTTCCGCAAGTAAATCAAACGGAACATTTTCCGCTAAATCAGAAAGTCCAGATGCCGAATTTTCTTCGGGATTGATTGCACTATTAAAAATATCGGATACCGTTTCGTTAAACTCAGCAGTATTTTCCGTTGCTAAATCAGAATCTTTTTGCTCTATCTGTGATGGCTGAATGTTGCTAGAAACCATTTCGATTATTGGCATATCGACTTGAGCCGTATTGGTTTCAACAGGGAAATCATCTACATCAATTTGTGGCATCTTTTCAGTATCAATCGCTGTTGGAGTTTTTGATACGACAACATCCTCCAATTCTGTTTCGTAAACATTTTCTTTTGAACTTGACGGCCAATACGTAATGAGTAAAGCGCCCAAAATAACAATAAATCCAGCGGAGCCCAGGATGGACTTCCATCCATAATTACGGCGTAATGCCTTTTCTGTGCCAGTCCAGAATTCGGCAGGGTCTGGGACAGGGATTTTCTCCGCTTCCCGCTTTAGCCATTTATCAAAATTATCATGATCGTTCATCATTCAGCTTGTTTTTAATTTACCCCTTCGTAAAGTTAAGGGTGTTTTATTCAGTTTTCCAGCAGCCTATCCCTTCTCAACGGGCTGATTAGTTTTTCATCGCTATCCAGCGTCAATCGCTTGCTGGTTTGTGTTTCGTACTTGGGTTTATCTTGTTGATAAGCAGTGGTTTTCACTTCAGAGGCATTAATCTTTTCAATGAGTTTCTTTCTTGCCTGAGAAACATACCACCGAGAGTTTTCTTCACTAATATTGAGCATTTCAGAAATTTCTTTGTGATTGTATCCTTCAATAGCGAACAGGTTTAGTATAATTCGGTGTTTATCGGGTAATTGATGCAAGAGCGTCATCAAATCATCAGCTTCCAGATCATTATTCCAATTTTGCGATTCCCCTTTTCCTGTTTGTGCTACGTAATCTAAATCCTCACTAGAGAATATTTCACGATTACGCTTAATTCTTCGCACGAAATCCAAGGATGTATTGACGGTAATGGTTTTCACCCAACCTGAAAACTTCCCTTCATCCTTGTAATCAGGCAGGGCATTAAGGATTTTCAAAAATGAGGTGTTGACAATATCCTGAATGTCCTCCTTATTTTGAACATACCTATAGCCCACTCTATACATATCAGGAAAGCAGATATGGTAGAGTTGTTTTATTGCCTGTTGTTTACCGGCAACACAATCTTTTAATAATCCGGAATTTAATTCCAGCATAAAATTGAGCTAAGTACATTAAATAAACTCGAAGAAGAGCGATGTTTTAAAGGGAGTAAGCACCCTCCTCTCCGAGTTTTTTGAACCGTGTTAAAGCTTATGGATTCTGGTTGTAAAGTTATTGTTTTTTTGCGAATTAGACAGTCGAACAACATACATTCCCGAAGCTAAAAAAGACAAGTCAATACGTGTTTGATTACCCGAAATCATCATCTGATGCAGTGAACGGCCGCTTAAACTCAGTATTTCAAGGGCGTAATCTCCTTCATCAAGCTGATTTAAATCAATGGTGATTTCCCCCGCTGAGGGATTTGGGAAAATTCGAAAATGTTCTTCGTTAAAGGAATTCGTAGCTATGGAACCTTTAAATACGATTTGGGTGTCGGTCATCTCAAAATCAAGTCCGCTGAACTGTTGTTGTCCTGAATTGCTGACAACCAGACTCACCGTGTCGGAAACCCGCCCTAAACTTTCGCCAAAAAGGAAGTAACTCCCCGGATCTAAATCCGCAATGTAATAATCGCCCAGAGCATCCGTAAATCCAAAGTTTATCAAATTTCCTTGAGCATCGGTGATGAGCATTAGCAAACCCTCCACCGGATCGCCGTTCGTATTTCGTGGCGAGCCACTACTTACATTACCTGAGCCTGAACCATTTCCTGCTCCTGGCTGGGCATTTACAAGAACGATGCTATCGTAAACAAATCCGGTTACAGTGATCCATTGAGCCGTGATCCAACTGGAAACGTGACCAGTAAAAGTAGGTGCATTATTAGCGTACAAGAATGCGTGCTGGGTGGTGGGAATTGCTAAAATGGCGTATTCCAAGGTGGTGTCTGTAATTGCAAATGTTCGGATATCGTTTGCATTGGCAGCTTCGAGTAGCGTATCTATGATGGATATAACACCACCGGAATTTCTGGCCAACAAAAGTAAATGGGTAAAATTGTTAACCGGACTTTGTCCACCTGCGGAGTTCGTAGTCCCAATAACCGATATACTAAAGGCATTTGCGGGCTGCGACGGCACAGATGTACAATAATTCACCGTGTCGATGAAATGCACTGTGGTGTCTTGGACATTTGGACCCGACATATTCACAGCGATACTATTGTAAGAAGCGATAAATGACACCCAATTTGTGTCGCACGCAAAGGAAATTTGTACGTCCATATTTCCCATCAAAAACGATGAATATATAGCTTCACGTTGGTTAATGTAGTAAGTGTTGGCATTTATCTTTGGGATATAAAAAGAAAATGCTGGTTGTGTAGGTGTAAGTGGAAAGGTGTCGATTTGCACAAAGAGGGAGTCGGGACTTCCAGAAGGTGCATTTTGAATAATTAAATCAAACTCAGCAAATGTGGTTGCTGTGGGTATTGATCCAATATTATTCATCAATCGAACCAGTCGACGATGATTTTGTCCTTGGTACGTTAAAAATCCTCCGGCAACGAGAATTTTCCCGTCATTTTGAACCGCACTCATATTTGTTGAACCGTTAAAGCCACTACCTAAATTCAGACTAGGATCAACAGAGCCATTGGCATTTAATCGAATCATGAAATTGGTAGACACGCCGTTATACGTTCCTATTCCTGATGTGCCTGTTAAAATGTATTTTCCGTCGGATTGTAATTCAATATGCGCGGCAGAGTTACTCGCTGAAAATCCTGGCGAAGATGAGAATGTGGGGTCTATGGTACCATTGGCGTTGAGACGGGCTATTCCGCCAACTGCTACACCGTTGTAGGCGGTAAAACTTCCGGAAATCATTATTTTCCCATCAGGCTGTACTTTTATGGTAGAAATGACATTATTCGCTCCGGTGCCACTGTTAAATGAAGGGTCAATTGCACCCGTAGATGTTAGTTTGACAATTCGATTAGCTGGTGAGATAAAAGTTCCCACGAGAATCATGGAGTTGTTAGGATAAAGATGAAAATCACGAATCATCACCATTGAACCTGGAAGAGAAAAAGATGAATCGATGTTTCCGGAATTGTCCAAGACAGCAAAGTTTTGTGCGGGTGTGCCGTTATACGAACTGAAGAAACCTGCAATTAAGACCCGGTTACCATTAGACATGATTTTCAAAACCTCATTATTGGGACCTAGTCCGGAGTTGAATGCTGTGTCGAGGATGCCACTGGGATAAAGTCGTGCCAAGCGATTTTTGGGTACTCCATTTACGGAAGTAAATAACCCCCCTACGTATAGAAATTGATTCGTATCAACAAAGGCGGAACGAACATCGTGATTGGCTCCACCAGCACCAAGAGCGTTGATAGTGAAATTGGTGTCTAATTGTCCATTGGGTTGGAGCAATGCCATTTTCGGGGCGTTAACTCCGAAATATTGGGTGAAGTGACCGGTGACAAAGATCTTCTGGTTTGCCAGCACATGTACCGTTCGCGCGGCGTTATTAAACCCAGCGTTAGTCGCCGGACTAGAGAGTAAGGTTGTGTCGATTTGCCCCGCATTTTGTGCAAAGGTCACAAATGATAACATGTAAAGCAATGTTGCATACAAGCGATGCAACTGAGTAGTTGTCTTCATAAAGGTTTGGTTTGTGAATGTTACCCACGGGCGAACGAATCGCCCGTGAAGAAACATTGCAAGTGAGTAGAAATGTAATTAGGTTAAGTAGAGAGTGAACCGGTTTACATCTTTATAACGCAACCCAAAAGCCTAATGTGAGAGAAGAAGCGAAAAATTATGGACAATTACAAGAAATAGTCTTTTCTCCAAGCGGCTTTAGATCCAATACTACAATAGTATCAGTGCAATTATTAACCAAAATCCACCACTTTTCTTTCGCGTTATTTTTCCACTCCAACGGATAGGTTTTGCAGACTTTATCCATTTTTGCTTCGCTGTTTTTAAAATCTACTTTTGATTCACGGAAAACAAACGCGTAGTTACTATCGGGAAAATCGTAGCACTCCATGAGGCATTCAACATACGGAGCTACGGTCATTTCTTTGCCCCGCATATCGTAAAGAACCCGATCGTTGGGGAAGTACGAGCACTGGATATCGCGATCGCCAAACAGAGCCATAACGACTAGCGAGCCTAGAAATACACCGATACCAAAATAAAAAAATCTACGTAGGTAAACTTTCATGAATGTTTGTTTATGCGTTTTTGTAAATAAGGATCATCTATTATGAATGTCGATGAGAAGATTGTATGTGCAAAATGCAATGCGGTTTAGAGAACCCTTTGCTGAGGATAAATAGGAACTAGTCCGTAAGTGATTTCTCCTACTCCCCCGCTTATTCTACCCCGATAAATGTATGTCCCGGGCGGCATATCGTTGATTACAGGTTGAATCCAAACCGCTTTTTCATTTTGTTGCACGCGAGGAATATCGTTGAACTTTAATATTTCAAAAGAATTCGGGACATATCGCAATAGATAAACATGCAAGCTAGGATGCATGAGTAAGTCTTGTTCATTAACAAATACCTTGTCGTAGGTTTTCTTCGTTGATTTCACCATGTATTTCATTGCTCCCCAATGATGACGAAACGCATGCGGGACGGAAGCCCAGAAAAAAATCGTAGCCACCAAACCGTAAACCCACCAACGACGGTACTTTTCTCGGCCGTTGGATTTTTTAATTCCCACAATAATGAGTAAAGCTCCTAATGAGAGAACAATACCGGGCAACAAAATCCACATCCAAGAGCCTTGTTTCATTACGACAACCATAGTAGACAGACTAGCTATCAGCGCTACTCCTAGTGCAATCGCTTGCGTTAAAGGAGCAAAATAGACGGCCCTTGTTTTCACTTGGCGTGACCAATCATGAACAATAGAAGCCACGATTACCGAAAATGCAGGGAAAGAGAGAAGTGACATCCAAGCAATTTTACCACCTAAAACCAAGTACGGCACAGAGGCGCATACTGCCCAAATTGCGAAAAACTGTTTAGGTGCCCCTCGCCTGCCAAATACGCGAATGGTACGCAGTATCGCTTTGGGGATAAAAACCACAAAAGGCATAAAAGCCAAAATAAAAATCAGCATTTCCGACCATCGAAAGAAAGGAATATCTAGCGTCTCATTAAATGTCCAGATATAACCATTTCGCTTAATAAAGTCGATCACGTATCCTGGAGATTTACTCTCGGCAAAATACCCCCAAATCAACAAGGGTAGCAATGCGATTAGTAATGCCAGCAAAACCTTCATACGAAATATCCAAGTCCCTTTCGGGTGTAAAAAACCAAGGGTCAAGCATAAAATGGCCACAAAAGGTAATACAGCAGGCCCTTCCGCAAGTAAGGCCAAACTAAGCATGAAAGAAATCAGAACCAACCAACCCGTTCTCTGATATAGGACATAACGGTGTAGCCCTACAACCATCGTTGTAATTAAAAACAGAAGCAAACTAAAGTGTAAGCCCACATTGGCAATTAAACCAACTGCAATATTACCAGAAAACACAATGAGCGTCATCAACCCCAATTGACGATCAAAGCGGTTGACGTGGTAATACAACGTCAAATATGTGAAAAACATAAAAATTACGGATAATAGGCGAACAGAAAATTCACCTATTCCAAAAAACTTTATGGAAATAGCCAGCAACCATAAATACAGCGGAGGATGCTGCATTCCATCAGGAGCGATCCACTCTCCGGTATTTAAAATCGTATTGGCAGTAAGAATGTTGGTGGCCTCCTGATTATCGAAAATCGGAAAGGTCGTCATTCCTAATATGAGCGATAAAAACGCACCGAAAACGGCGAGCTTAGAAAGATAATTGTTGGTAGAATCACTAATAGAAAACTTCTTCATCCGTATAAAATCGATATCTGTTTATGGTGATTGCAGTCTTAATAAACATCAAAATATTAATATCCAGCGCTTTAAATACAAAAATTAGCGTTTAACAACACTCTGATCCTAACTGCGAAAGTACTTCAAAATGCGTTTCTGTAAAAAAAACTATTTTCTTTACTCATTAGTCGGTTTGTATTACTTTTGCAGCCTGTTTTACAGAAGTGTGTACAACCACTGGCAATCGTTGTGAATGTTGGCACATTAGTCACTCAAATTTTTTTGAATCATGGATTTAATTTCTTATGTTCAAGAGCAGTACATCGACAAAAAAGATGTACCAAATTTCGCCGCTGGCGATACAATTACCGTTTTCTACCAAATTCGTGAAGGTGAAAAGGTTCGTACTCAGTTTTTCCGTGGTGTTGTTTTGCAGCGTCGTGGTACTGGAGCTACTGAGACTTTCACCATCCGCAAGATGAGCGGTAGTGTTGGTGTTGAGCGTATTTTCCCTATCAATTCGCCAAGTATTGAGCGCATTGAAATGAACAAACGCGGAGCCGTGCGTCGTGCTCGTATCTTCTACCAAAGAGATCGTACCGGAAAGTCTGCACGTATTCGCGAGAAGCGTTCTTAAGACTTTTTGTCGACAAAATTTATCCCCTCTCTTTAGAGGGGATTTTTTTTTCTACCTTTGTAGTGATTAAAATTCAAAACGCATTGAAAAACCATATAGTAGTTTTTTCCATCTTAATACTGTCGGCCATTTCATGCACAGATAAGCCCAGCGAAACGAAAGGCGTTTTTCGTTATAATGAGGCCGCAGGAATTTCTAGTTTAGACCCTATTTACGCGCGTTCACAGGCTAGTATTTGGCCCATACACCATATTTTTTCTACCTTAGTTGAGTTGGATGAAAATCTTGATATTCAGCCTGGCTTAGCGTATCGATGGATTGCCGAAGATACCGTTTACACATTTTTTCTCCGTCAAAATATCAAGTTTCATCCGCATCCAGCTTTTGCAGATTCTCAACGATTTTTTACCGCTTCGGACGTAGTCTACTCGCTCGAACGACTTCGTGATCCCAAGTGGTCTTCCCCAGGCTCATGGACAATGCAAGGTGTAAAATCCATCACGGCATTGAGTGATTCTGTGGTGGAAATTGTGCTCGAAAAACCTTTTTCGCCTTTTCTTCGCTTGCTTAGCATGAAATATTGTTCGATCGTTCCCCACGAAGCGGTTGCCTACGGGGAAATATCCTTCGGAGAATTTCCCTCAGGCACCGGGGCTTATTTTTTAAAACGTTGGATTCCGAGCGAAAAAATGATTCTTCGTAGAAATCATAATTACTATGAAAAACTATCGGAGAATGGCGTTGAATCAATAGTTGTAAGATTTATACCGGATAAACTCTCAGCCTTCCTCTCTTTTGTAAAAGGTGATTTGGATATCATTTCCGGAATGGACGTCTCGTACAGAGACAATATTCTTGACGAATTTGGCGAGTTGCAAAAACGTTACCAATCAACGATGAAGTTGGAAACTACAGCCTATCTCAATACGGAATATTTAGCCTTTAACCTATCCAGACTCCAAGCAAATAATAGTCCGTACGCCAATCCTTTGGTGCGCCAAGCCATTCATTCCATCATCGACAAAGATCTGCTGGTGAAGTATATCCTTAGAGGATTGGGTACACCAGCAAACTCCGGTATTATACCACCCATTTTACACGGAGCAGAACTCAATGAATATCAGTATAGTAAATCCAGTGCTTTAGCACTATTGCAAAAAGCAGGTTATCCCAACGGAAAAGGACTCCCCGAACTTATCTTAACAACCAATCCCGGATATCAAGATATGGCTGAGTTCGTTCAAAATCAAGCTTCTAAAATTGGAATACCCATTAAAGTTGATGTGACTCCTGCTTCTACGCTTAGGCAACAGATGGCTACTGGTAAAATTGATTTCTTTAGAGCCTCATGGATTGCAGACTACCCCGATCCTGAGAATTATATGCTCCTTTTCTATGAACATAATTGGCCTCCTAATGGCCCAAACTACAGTAGATTCAACAGCATTGCCTTCAATGAATTATATGAGCATTTACGAAATACCGACAATGTGCAACGGCGCGATAGTTTGTTGAAAAAAATGAACGCTGAACTCGAATTGCAAAATCCGATTATTCCACTTTTTTACGATCAAGTGATTCGACTCAGTCTTCATCGTGTGCAGCATTTGCCTCTGCATCCACTCAATCTTCTCGATGTACGGAATGTTAGTTTGGCACCCTAAATCGAACCATTACCGGGCGGTGATCACTTAACGGACTTTCGGTTTTTACAGATTGGTATTTTTTTACATACCAATTTTCATTTGAGAAAAATACCCAGTCAATTCGCAAAGGGAAAACGGTTTCCAAGTATGTTCGACCTATGCCCTTTCCCTTAACGGCAAAGGCATCAGTTAATCGACGATTGAGCATTCTATAGGTGTATGAAGCAGGGACATCATTCATATCTCCACAGAGCAATATAGGGTATGGACTTGCATCAATAAACTCTTTCAGTGTTTGCACTTGCAAACTCCGTCTTTTGAAACCTTTGAACAAACTCTTGGAAATTGAAACTATACTACTTTGAATTTCTTCAGTATTGTTTCCGGCTTTCAATTTTTGAAAATCGCGCACGTCAAAGTAGAAAGAAGCTAAATGGACATTTATTAGGCGAACCGTGTCGCCAAAAATCTCCGTATCTGCATAAATGAAGTAATTATTGAATCCTTCAGTTTTTTCAAAGGCTACTTCGCCCTTGTTTATAAATGGAAAATTACTGTAAATCGCTAATCCAAAGTTTTGCTGAGGATTTGAGTAATGAATATGCTGATATGGGAAATCGAATTCAGGGGTCTGCTTAAACATATAAAATTCCTGAATCATCAAAATGTCGGGCAGCGAGTCATTAACTAATTCAGCTATAGCGTTCGGAACGTTTACCCCGTCTAGCCATTCGTATACATTAAACATTCGCACATTGAAGGTCATTACAGAGAAATCCCTTCCGCTGGCTTCATTATCCGTAACTTTAGACCCTAAAGACACCCAGCTATGAAACGAGGTTATAGTAAAAAACGAGGTGATAAGCAGTAAATATGCGTACTTTTTTCCTCGGGCTAAATACCAAATCAGAAATAAAGTATGGGCAATGAAAAAGACGGGAAGACCCAAAGTTACAAGCCCTAGAATAGGGAAAATGTGCGGCGGAATAAAAATGGCCAACAGGGATAACCACAGTAGACTCAATGTGATTAATGACAACAACCTAATCGTCCCGCGAAATAAGAGAAATTTCCTTTTTTGAGGCATTGTACTATTTGTTGATTGGTCGTTGAATGAGAAAAGATGGGTTACGTATGATTATGTAGTGGCTCAAATCCGAGCTTTAGCGCCTCAAGAACTTCCGATTCTGTATTCATCAAACCAAATGACATTCGTAAGTATTGGTATTTGGGATCTAAATTCATTGCTTGAACTACGTGTGAAATCTTTTGACTCCCTGATTGACATGCACTTCCGGCGCTTAAGCATATTCCTTTCAAATCTAAATCCAATAGAATTGCATCCATGTTTCTGGAGTCGGGAATTCCAAAGTGTAAAATATGTGGAGCTTCCCCCACACCAATGTATACACTAGAATATTTAGACTGTAAGTGCTCAACAGCTAATTGTTTAAGTCTGACGAAGTGCTCCGTGGCTGCAGATTTATTCGTATCAGCAAGTTCAAAGGCCTTCGAGAAACCCGCGATGCCCGGCATGTTTTCAGTTCCCGGCCGCATACCCCTTTCTTGACTTCCCCCTTTCCAAAGAGGGGTCCTTTTCAATTTAGAATTGAAGTACAACAATCCAACACCTTTAGGTCCATACATTTTATGTGCCGACAAGCTGAGGGCGTCTATATTGAACTTTCTAGGAGAAATTGTTGAAAACAAACCAGCTTGAACGCAATCGCAAAAAAATAAAGCGCGGTGCTTCTCGGTCAGCTTGGCAATACTTTCAATCGGGTGTAAAACGCCAGTTTCGTTATTCGTATGCATCAACGCAACAGCACAAGAGCCAAGCTCGTTGCCAGCGAGTATGCTACCAAGCTCTTCCAACGATATTTGGCCGGTTTGGTCGACATTGAGAACAGTCTTTTTCAATGTATATTTTAAACACACATCCTCAACAGCTTCTAAGACAGCCTTATGCTCAGTTGCTGCCGTTATAAAGTGCTTAACGCCATTTTGCGCAAAATTCTGTAAAGCAATGTATATCGATTCTGTAGCTCCACTAGTGAAAAATACTTCAGCTGGATCGACCTCTAGTCTTTCAGCGAAAAAACGACGCGACTTTTCCAACAGCACTTTTGCTTTTCGTCCATTCCCGTGCGTTGATGAAGGATTTCCCCAGTTGCTTACCAAAACTTTGTTCATCGCATCAATAACCTCGGGATGAATTGGCGTTGTTGCTGCATTATCTAAGTACACCATTGCTCATTAATCATGAATTCCCGACAGCCATTCACAAGCCATGTCGTGTTCTGCAGATCTTCCCGTGTGGTGGACAAAAGCGTTTGATCCGGGTATACGAACATAATCTTTTGCCAATTCTTCTGCCTTTTCACCTATGGTTGTCAAAGCATCAGCAATGTAGCGCAACTCATCTGCGGTCATCGTTGGGTGCAAAGACAAACGAATCCAACCAGGTTTGTCGGTGGCATCGCCGTCATCAATTTTTTGCGTTATTTCGTTACTCAACTCTTTGGTAACGTTAAGAAGAAAGTGTCCGTACGTTCCTGCACAGGAACAACCACCGCGAACTTGAATTCCAAAGTGATCCGACAATAGACTTACTGCCAAATTATAATGCACATGTTCGAAATAAAACGAAATAGCACCAATGCGATCGCGATTGTGTCCGGCTAGAATGTGCAATCCCGGAATTTGTTCCATTCGATCGAACATATAATCAATCATAGCTTCCTCGCGTAAACGGATATTTTCCGTTCCCATTTCCTCTTTCAGACGAATAGCTAGAGCAGCTTTAATGGTTTGCAAAAATCCGGGAGTTCCACCATCCTCACGCGTTTCGATATCGTCAAAATAGCGATGTTCACCCCAAGGATTTGTCCAGGTAACCGTTCCACCGCCAGGTCCATCAGGGACTTTAAGACTATAGAGTTCTTTGTTAAAAACAACAATCCCCGGACTTCCGGGGCCACCTAAGAATTTGTGTGGTGATAGAAAGACGGCATCTAGTGCACAATCAGGGTCTGCGGGATGCATATTTATATCCACGTAGGGGCCGCTGCACGCGAAGTCGACAAAACAGTAACCGCCTGCACGATGAATAAGTCTGGAGATTTCACCGTATTTAGTAAAGATGCCTGTGACATTACTACAGCCAGTAACGCTAGCGATTTTCAATGTTCGGTGCGCGTGCTTTTGGAGTAATATTTCAAAGTGTTTGAGATTTACACAACCTTCCTCGTCGGCTTCAATTAATTCTACGATTG
Source organism: Flavobacteriales bacterium (assembly GCA_007693635.1). Taxonomy (GTDB): domain Bacteria; phylum Bacteroidota; class Bacteroidia; order Flavobacteriales; family Schleiferiaceae; genus CSBr16-58. Next base: position 20,501 of record REDE01000092.1, read on the forward strand.
CGGTAGTCTCCAACCAAGAAGTTTGATTGGAGTGATGTTCCATGTGCGTGATAAATACCACAGGGCGTTCCTCATCTTTAATACTTAATTTTCCTGCGTGCTGTTCGGGTATTTTCAAACCAAGAATACGTTGCAGCTTCAATACAGCGCCAGTCATCCCTGTGCCACAGGGAATCAAAACATCGTTTTCATTAGCGCCTACATGGTTTTTTATTACGCGTTTTGCTTCGTGATAGGCGTTAGTAAGCAATGCTCCAGTAAAAGAGGTTTCCGTGTGTGTGTTTGCCACAAAAGGACCTATTTCATTAGAAATTCTATCTTCAATATTTCTGTAAAGCCGCCCGCTCGCAATCCAGTCCGCATATACCAAAGGTTTTTCACCAAAAGGAGTTTGATAGCGAGTATTTGACCCTATGGTGTTATCGCGAAAAGTCTTGAAGTGTTCTTCGAGAATGTTAAGACTAAGTTTTTGTTTTTCAACCTCCATACTCATTTGATTTAAACCATTGATTGAATTTCACTAACAAACGATGCCGCCAAGTCATCGGCTTGAGTTTGCGTTGGCGCTTCGGAGTAAATCCGAATAATAGGTTCCGTGTTGGACTTGCGCATGTGTACCCAACCCGTGTCAAAATTGATTTTTAATCCGTCGATAGTTTCAACTTTTTCATTGCTGTATTTTAGCATCAATTTCTCTAGAATACTATCAGGATTAACCTTGTCGCCAAGTTGGACCTTATTTTTACTCATTTCGTAACGAGCGTATCCAGCGCGAAGTTCGGTCAAGGATTTACCGGTTTCGGCCATATGCGTAAGAACCAGAGCAACACCTACAAGTGCGTCACGTCCATAGTGGAGTGCTGGTAAAATCACACCACCATTTCCTTCACCACCAATTACTGCATTAACCTCTTTCATTTTTGTTACTACATGGACTTCACCCACTGCACTAGTATGTCTTTGCTGATTGTATTTAGCTGCAAGATCTTCCAATGCTCTCGACGATGACATATTTGAAACGACTGGTCCGGGGTGTTTGCTTAGCCAAAAATCTGCAGCAGCTACCAAAGTGTATTCTTCTCCGAACATCTCCCCTTTCTCGTCGATAAAAGCGAGGCGATCCACATCTGGATCAACAATAATTCCCATATCAGCTTTTTTATCGAGCACCACCTTCATAGTCTCGCCGAGATGTTCCTTCAAAGGTTCAGGATTGTGTGCGAAATAGCCGTGCATATCCGCATTTTCCACAAATACACGTTTCACTCCAAGAGCGGAAAGCAATGCAGGCATGGCCAATGCGCCAACGCTGTTAATTCCATCGACTACGACAGAAAAATCCCGTGCAGCTATTTTTTCAACATTTACTTCCGGTAGATCCAAAATGGCTTGGATATGAGACTTCAAATGGTCGTTGGTTTCCGTGATTTTACCCAATTTATCCACAGGTGCGAATTCTGTAGAGCCTTCATTAACGTAATCGAGAATTTTTGCTCCGTCTTCAGCACTTAGAAATTCTCCCCGGTGATTGAGCAATTTAAGCGCATTCCAGTTTTCCGGGTTGTGCGAAGCTGTCAGTATAATGCCTCCATCGGCCTTTTGTCGAACCACTTCCATTTCTACCGTAGGCGTGGTTGCTAGATCGCAATCGATAACGTCAATTCCGGCGGCACAGAGCGTTTGACTCACTAGGTCGCGCAGCATTCTTCCGGAGGGTCGAGCATCGCGCCCGATGACAACTTTAAACGTATCTTTGCCTTGAGATTGAAGCCACTGTGCATAAGCACTAGTAAAGGCAATAATGTCTACAGGAGTTAGGTTTGATCCGGCTTTACCGCCAATTGTTCCTCGAATTCCGGAAACAGATGCTATTAATGTCATTGACTTAAATTTTCAACAAAAATACATTGTTAATTGCAGGAACGCACAATAAACGCCGACAATTTTTTGAAGAAACTTGTTAATAAAATTTGGAATTCTTCATCATTGAGTGATTTAAGCTTGGTTTGCGTATTGTAACTTTAGCGCACAAATAATACAATTCAATCAACATGGCTGAATTTGGCAAATACAACGTCAACCCCCTGGTAGACAAATACGAAAAGATGCTTCGCTCTGGTGAGGTATATTTTTTTGATATTGAAGATTTTGAAATTATCTCAGATTATTACATTTCCCACGGTGATGATGTAATGGCAATTGACGTTTTGTGTATGGCTATAAGTCAGCATAGTTACTCGGCAGACTTATTAGTTCGTCGTGCGCAATTGTACATTGATGTCTTGAAAATGGAGAAGGCCAAGCGTGATTTGGATGCTGCTTTGGAACTAGACCCTGAGCACGCAGATGGTCTGATAGCACTTGCTGAATGGTATTCTAAACGTGGTCAGCACAATAAGGCAATTCAAAATCTGCGTCAGGCCGCAGAGATTTTGGGTAGTTATGAGGAAATTAATCTTCTTTTGGCTCAGGAGTATTTGGAAATGGCCAATTACAGAAAAGCCGCAGAGTACTTCAAGGCTGTTTTACTCGAAGACTACGACGATGGCTCCGCATTGTTTAGTCTATCTTTTTGCTACGATATGCTCGGCGAAACCCAAGAGCTCATAAAGTTTTTAAAACAATACATCGACGATAATCCGTATTCGGAGATTGCTTGGCACCAACTCGGCTTATTGTATCAGAAGAACCGTCAGTATGATTTGGCTATTGAGGCGTATGATTACGCTTGTTTGGTTGATGAGTATTTTTCCGCCGCCTACTACGAAAAAGCCCGTACTTACGAGGAAATGGGTGATTTTGAAAAAGCGATTACCACCTATGAGGAGATCATGGAAATTGAGGACAGCAATACGTATGCTTATCTGAGAATTGGACTCGCTTAC
>REDE01000038.1 GCA_007693635.1 Flavobacteriales bacterium
TTTTCACGCGGGTCGATTTGGCAATTTCTTCGCGGGTAACGGCATTTTCAAGGTACGATGCGTAGGTTCCTTGATGCCTATATATCTGCCTATCGTTGAGCTCCCAAATGGTATCGGCAACGTTGTCGAGAAAGTATCTATCGTGCGTGATCATTAATAGCGTATGATTGGGAGCAGTCAGAAATTTTTCCAGCCATTCAACCATGTCGAGGTCTAGGTGGTTGGTTGGTTCATCGAGCAACATCACGTCGGGCTCAGCAAACAAAAGTCTAGCTAAACCTAATCGTCTTTGCTGCCCACCGGATAATTCAGTCCATTTTTTATAGAGCGCATTTTCCAGTTCGAAGCGTCGAATCAACTCAATCATTCGTTCCTCCAATTGCCACCCACCTATTTTTTCCATTTGGTCTCCTAGGGTTGACATAGATTCAACATCTTCTCTTGCAACCGCTTCTTGATACTCGTGCCAGAGTTCCACCGCTGGGTGACTTACAGCCATCATAACTCCCCTTACATCGAGGCTTTGATCCCACTGAGGGTGCTGTCTTAGATATTCAATACGAATATTTTTTCTTACGGCAACCCTCCCTTCATCCGGAAGGATTTCGCGCATTAACACTTTCATTAATGTTGATTTGCCTGCTCCATTTGCCCCAACTAGAGCAACTTTTTCACCGGCTTGAAGACCAAGGTGGAGTCCGGTAAATAGCATTTTATCTGCAAAGCCTTTGGAAAGATTCTCGAGGGAAAGGAGGTTCATATCTTTTTCTGGTGGAAGTTTAAGTTTGCAAAGATAGTGAGATTACAATCACCCCTCTTAGGCTTTGGACTTATTTATCCAAGGCTTCCATCTTTTTTAGAACTTCATCTGCTTTTGCTGCCATTTTATCACTTTCCGCCCGGTTAATGGTGCTCAAACGATGGGATTCTTCGAGCAGTTTGCGATATTCCGCTTGAAGTTTTTCTTTAGGAGATTTTTTTTTGAAAAGGCCAAACATATATATAGATTTAAAAGTGATAATAGTATAACTCAAATCTCTATTGGTTGTTTACAGTATTATCTTTGCGGCCCAAAAAACTCCCTCATGCGAATTTTTAAATTTGGTGGTGCCTCGGTTAAAGATGCAGAAGGCGTCAGAAATGTTTATGAAGTATTGCGCCAGTGTGGTGAATCTAACACGGTTGTAGTTGTTTCTGCTATGGGTAAAACGACGAATGCACTGGAGCGCATTGTACAATTTCATCTTGAGGGTAGCCTGCAGTGGAAAGCCGTTTTGGAGGAAATTCGGGCTCAGCACTACGGAATAATGGAGGAGCTTTTTCTACAGAAGGAGCATACTGTATATCAGGAAATTGAGCATGTTCTAGCTCAGATTCGACTGATTTGCCAAACGCCACCGACCTCTGAGTATAATATGCATTACGACCGCATTGTGAGTTATGGCGAAATTATGGGAACGCGGATTGTTTCGGCATTTTTGAATGATAGCGGACTTAAAAATACCTGGCTTGATGCTAGAAAGCTCATTAAAACAGATTCCAACCATCGTTTTGCACGTATAAATTGGTCATTCACCGAAATTTTAGTGCAACAAAGTATTCGTGCAGGGCAGTCATACGTTATTCAGGGCTTCATTGGTTCCGACGATAATTTACACGCTACTACCTTAGGGAGGGAAGGTTCGGATTACACCGCCTCTATTCTCGCTTATGTACTGAATGCTAAAGAGGTATGTATTTGGAAGGATGTGCCAGGGGTTTTGAATGGCGACCCTAAGGTGTTTCCCAATGTAAAGCTTATCAATCATATATCATATCGAGAGGCCATCGAGTTGGCTTACTTCGGCGCATCGGTTATTCACCCAAAAACGATTCAGCCTCTTCAACGCAAAAACATTCCTCTTTACGTAAAATCGTTTTTGAACCCTTTACAACCGGGGACACGCATTAGTGAAGGTGCTGATTTAGAGCCTGAATTGCCAATATTTATTCGGAAAACCGATCAGGCAATAATCAAATTAAGCACTCGTGATTTGGCATTTATTGTTGAAGAGAACCTCAGCGCGATTTATAACATTTTTCACCGTTTTGGTGTACGGGTAAATTTGATGCAAAACTCTGCTGTTTCATCAAGTTTTTGCATAAATAATGACCCTATTTCTACGGTAAAGGCCCTTGATGAATTGAAGCACCAATTTGATGTTGATTATACCTCTGGTGTTACACTTTTCACCATTCGCCACGATAATGGTGACGAGGCTCGGGCGTATCTAAATCTCAGTGGAGATATTAAAATGGAACAAAGAACGCCGAGTACTATTCAAATTGCAGTTAGTATGGAATAAAAAAACACGGCACTGTGGCCGTGTTTTTTTCATGCTTTAGGGCAAATTACGCAAAAGTTTTGGAAACCTTTGCGGCTTTAAGGCCTTCACTGTAGTCGTAAAAACCTTCACCAGATTTTACGCCTAACTTTCCTGCTGTTACCATATTTACTAGAAGAGGGCAGGGGGCATACTTGTCGTTTCCTAATCCATCATACAATACGCGTAGAATTGCCAGACAAACGTCTAGGCCAATGAAATCGGCAAGTTGCAATGGTCCCATTGGGTGAGCCATACCAAGTTTCATAATGGTATCAATTTCCTCAACGCCTGCAACGCCTTCATGCAGTGAAATAATTGCTTCGTTGATCATGGGCATAAGGATGCGGTTGGCAACAAATCCGGGATAGTCGTTACACGTAACGGGAACCTTACCTAATTTCCCGGATAATTCCGTAATCGCGATGCTTACTTCGTCGGAGGTAGAGTAACCTCGGATGATTTCCACCAACTTCATAATGGGCACTGGATTCATAAAGTGCATGCCTATTACTTTATCTGGACGACCGGTAACGGCGGCTATTTTGGTAATACTGATGGATGAAGTGTTGGTTGCCAAAACACAATGTGCAGGTGCCATTTGGTCGAGGTCGCGGAAAAGTTGCAGCTTGATATCAACGTTTTCGGTAGCAGCCTCAACCACTAAATCGGCGTTTTCCACTGCTGCTTTTAAGTTGGTTTGCGTATTGATGTTTGCTAAGGTTGCCGACTTAGCGGCTTCGTCGATACTACCTTTCGCTACCATTCGATCGAGATTTTTCCCGATGGTGGCTATGGCTTTTTGCAGGCTATCCGCGCTGATGTCAACCAAACTAACTGAGTATCCCGTTTGGGCAAAAACGTGGGCAATACCATTTCCCATGGTGCCCGCTCCAATGACTACGATGTTCTTCATGTGTTTAAATTTTATTGATTTCCTTTGTTGTAATCGGCCAAGAATTTTTCCAAGCCGATGTCGGTTAATGGATGATTAAGGAGTCCTTTGATGGAAGAAAGTGGTCCGGTCATTACGTCGGCGCCAAGCTCTGCGCACTGAATTACGTGCATGGTGTGGCGAACCGATGCAGCTAGGATTTGAGTTTCGTACCCATAGTTATCGTAAATCAGACGAATTTGAGCAATAAGCTCCAAGCCATTGGTGGAAATATCGTCGAGGCGACCGATGAATGGAGATACGTAAGTGGCCCCAGCTTTGGCTGCCAAAAGGGCTTGTCCGGCACTAAATACCAATGTGCAGTTGGTGCGGATGCCTTAGTTGCTAAAATAACGCAAGGCCTTAACACCATCTTCAATCATGGGAACTTTAACTACAATTTGCGGGTGTAATTTTGCCAATTCTTCGCCTTCTTTCACCATTTCTTCGAAGGTAGTTGCGATCACTTCTGCGGATACGTCTCCGTCCACGGCTTCGCAAATCGCGAGATAGTGGTTTTTTATATTCTCGGCGCCGGTGATGCCTTCTTTAGCCATCAATGATGGATTAGTAGTTACTCCGTCGAGCACGCCTAATGCTTGTGCTTCTTTTATTTGGTCGAGGTTGGCTGTATCGATGAAAAATTTCATGTTGGATTGAATTTAGTTTAATGTTAAAGACCTAAGCTTTTGCGGGTCTTTTTGGTTAAGGCGTCTTTATGCACCACAAAGCTAATGGTTTTGTAGCGCAAAAAGGTTTCTGAGCAAAAGATGTATCCATCTTTGTAAGGATTAGGAATTTCACCCCAAGAGTTTTTTACTACATAGTAACGTGTTCCATTTTGGTCAACTACTCTACCAACGATGTGCATGCCGTGATCGTCGGTGGTTTCGAAGTTGTCAAAGGCTGCTTGGCGTATTTCGGGGGTGATTGTACGTTCTTCTACTGGGCGCTCAAACATTTCACGGCGCTGGTCGGCTGTCATATTGTTGTAAGGGATAGCCGGAACAATTGCCAAACCGTTGCGAGCAGAAAAGCCTTTTTCACTTACATCGGTAGCCCAGCTTAAGGTAAAACCTTTATCGAGGGCATTGTTTACATTTTCCATTAACTCATCCAATGGAAGGTTGTATGAGGTGCCCCAGCTCCAGTTATCCGGCACTTCAATAAACATTTCTTCGTAAAAGGGTGCGTGCAAAAAAGAGGTTATTTGCACGTAGTCGTCGGGATTAAGCCCAACAACTTTATCGGCAAAACTTCGGGGTGTATAGTTTTTTCCTTCAAAATCAAATTTTTCTGGAACGGCTCCAAAGTATGCATCAAGAACTGCGTCGAAAGCCGTTTGCCACGATGTACTCAAGCGGCCATTGGGATTGGTGATGATTGCGTCGAGCATTCCTTTTAGCACTTTTTCCAACTCACTGTGTCGGTTAACATCCTCGCCATATTCCAAACCGCGGTAACTGGTGTAAGGCATCGCGCCGTATTTTTTCATTACATACAGAACGTCGGGTAGGGCTCCACCCTGAGCAAAATTGAGGTGACCTTCTAATCGTACATAGCGAATAGCTTTGTCGTGGTAAACCATACGAGCGGTAAACATCTCGGAAATATCCACGGGCTTACGACCAATCCGCGCCATTTCACTTTCAATGAAAGAGGTAGTAGCATAGCTCCAGCATGTTCCGCTGCTTGCTTGATTTTTTACCGGTAAAACAGAAAGGTCAACTTGCGTGGTGAATTCATATCCTTTCTTTTCGGTGTCTTGGCTCTGAGAGCGGACTTTAGCAACTAGATCGTCTTGGGCCTGAACATTACCTCCCAAAAATAGAGCGGCTGAAAGAGCAATAAAAAGTTTTTTCATATTAGTTATTATTTGATTATGAATTATTTATTGGTGGTTATTGTGTTTCTTTCTTGCAGGTATTCTGTGTATTCACCGGAGGTTTTCATGCGTAATTGGACAACGTTTTCCATGGAGTTTGCCAGAATCAAGAGTTCATCGCATGCTTCGCGCAATCCGTAATTCCCCCCGGGTTGGGTTGTGCTGAAGTCGATCAGTTCGTTATGC
>REDE01000037.1 GCA_007693635.1 Flavobacteriales bacterium
GGATGAGGTCATTAAAATCAAAGGGCGCGTGCCGGATGTAAGCGAAATTAAAGCGATGCTGCGGAGTTGTTTGACGTTGAAGTCTTACCGGATTTCCAATGGCAGCCGCATTTGCGGGGGGATTTTTTAAAAACTGATGTGTTGAATAAGCCCTAAGATTTAATATGCAACGGATGCAGGAAGGGATTGTCTAATTATATTAAGCAAGGTTATTTTCCTAAAAATTCCAAAATGTATCGGATATAGTCAAAAATAAGATTATCCGATATATCTTTGTGGCGTGGTAAAAATAGATTTCACATATCAACAAGAAGTACTTCCTATAATTGCTCGTTTGGAGGACAAAAAGAAGAAGCTCGACAATGCTCGGCCGCTTCCCAATGCTGCATTGCGCAATATTCGTCAAGCACTTAGCGTGGAGTGGACCTATAACAGCAATGCCATTGAAGGTAACTCTCTCACCTTACGCGAAACGCAAATGGTGCTTGAAGAAGGCATAACAGTAAGTGGTAAATCCTTACGAGAGCACTTTGAAGCTAAGAATCACGAAACGGCTTTAAAGCATCTTTATTCATTAGTTGCGATGCAAAACCCTTTGCTTTCTTCCGAGATTCTCAGTCTGCACGGGTATGTCTTGCGAAGCATTGAAGATGATTTTGCCGGGCGTTTACGTACAGGAGGCGTGCGTATTTCGGGGGCCAATTTTATTCCACCTAACGCCCAAAAAGTTCCTGACTTACTCGATGCACTCATTCAATACACCAACTCCAATCCAGGAAAGCTCTCGGTGATTGAATTGGCTGCGATATTTCACCACCAATTTGTGTATGTCCATCCCTTTTTTGACGGAAATGGTCGTACAGTTCGTTTGGTCATGAATTTGCTTCTTATGCGTGCGGGGTATCCACCGGCCATCATTCTCAGCAATGATCGCAAAAAATATTATGAGGCATTAAATCAAGCCAACAAGGGCAAGTATCAAAAGCTCATGTTGCTTATATGTCAGGCTGTTGAGCGTAGTTTAAATATTTACCTCAGTGTTCTTCCCGGTGCCGATGAATACCTACCTATCAGCAATTTGGTGGAGGAGGAAAGCATCCCTTACGGTCAGGAATACCTAAGTTTACTCGCTCGTCGTGGTAAAATCGACGCCCACAAAGAAGGTCGGGTGTGGTACACCAGTAGAAAAGCAGTTGCCGAGTACATTAATAAGAACGAAGCAACGATAAGAGTACACGACAAAAGCGCTAAGTCTTTGGATTAAATTTAATGGATAATGGTGAATTCACCATTATCCATTTTGTGATGATAGTCACGACTTTCTAGGCCTCACATTCATCAACTTTGCAGCCTAAAATTTATCACTATGTCATCGATTTTATCTAAATATATTCCGGCAATTGAATGGCTTAATCCATATAAAAAGGATAATCTAAGTGGCGATTTATCCGCTGGATTAACCGTGGGTGTTATGTTGATTCCTCAGGGTATGGCATACGCAATGTTGGCAGGTTTGCCTCCGATACATGGTTTATACGCGGTAACGGTTCCGCTGTTATTGTACGCGTTATTTGGTTCATCCAGACAATTAGCAGTTGGGCCGGTGGCTATGGTTTCGTTGCTTGCGGCTGCAGGAATTGGCGCTTTAGAACCCACAGGACCAGAAAGTTATTTGCTTTACGCAATCACTTTGGCTTTTATGGTCGGGGCCATACAGTTTGTAATGGGTATTTTGCGTTTGGGTTTTGTGGTCAACTTTCTTTCACACCCCGTTCTAAGCGGATTTACTTCGGCAGCTGCAATTATTATTGGACTTAGTCAGGTGAAGCATTTGTTGAAAATAGACTTACCTCGAAGTGAGCATGCACACGAAATTATTTGGGCAATGTTTCAAAATATTGGGGATCTTCATTGGATAACCTTTGGATTAGGAGTTGCCGGTATCATCATTATTAAATTCGGAAAAAAAATCCACGCCCGTTTTCCATCCCCATTAGTTGCGGTGGTTGTTGGTATAGTCGTAGTGAGCGTTTTCAATTTGGAGGAAAGTGGAGTAGCAGTCTTGGGCGCGGTTCCTTCGGGCTTGCCTGGTTTGTCTATGCCTACCTTTGAAGCAGGAGCGTGGAGTGCCCTTCTGCCGGTAGCTTTAGCCATTTCTTTGGTTGGGTTTGCCGAAAGTTTTGCGGTGGCTAAGGCCATTCAAAACAAACACAAAGATTATCAGCTTAAGCCAAACCAGGAGCTTATCGGTTTAGGAATGGCTAATTTTGGTGCTGCTTTCTTTCAGGGTTATCCGGTAACTGGGGGTTTTTCCCGGACTGCAGTAAATGATCAAGCTGGGGCAAAAACTGGTTTAGCATCCATTATTAGTGCGGGGCTGATTGTGGTTACCTTATTGTTTTTAACGGGCCTATTTGAAAATTTACCAACATCCATCCTCGCGGCGGTCGTGCTTGTGGCAGTTTCTGGTTTGATAGACTTTAAAGAGCCGATTTCTTTATGGAAAAAAGACCGTACCGACTTCTTTATGCTTCTCGCAACATTCGCAATTACCTTGACTATGGGTATTGAAATTGGTATTATTTCCGGAATGGTGTTGTCTTTAATTGCGGTAATTCAGCGCGCATCTAAGCCTCACATGGCTCGATTGGGTCAAATTCCCGGAACGATGGTTTTTCGAAATATAGATCGATTTCAAAATTTGGATGTCTATGATAATAAACTCATTATTCGCATTGATGGATCTATGTATTTTGCAAATTTGGAACATATTAAATCTCGCTTGGATACTTGGGTTTCTGAAAGTCCCAAACTTGAAGAACTGATCATCGATTTTAGCTCTGTGCCGCATATTGATAGCAGTGGGGCACACGCGCTGCACGACTGGATTGATGATTGGCAAAAAAGTGGAATTTCCGTAAGTTTGTGTAATATGCACGGACCAGTGCGCGATATTCTGCACGTTTGGAAAATCAACGAGCAAGTTGGCGTTGAGCGTTGTTTCTTGAGTTTAGAGCAAGCTGTAGAAGGTAATAACGGACAAGACTTAAGTCCTTACGCGCTGCAAAATACCCATTAATTCTTTTTTGTAAAAATGAGGGTTTTCATTTTCTTTGTCTTGATGATTTTTTATCAAGCGGGCAACTTGTACGCCCAAACTGGCGGCTGGCTTATGTACTGGGGAGTACACCCAATTGGGAATAAATGGGAGTTGTACTCCGAAGCTCAAGTCCGTCAAAAAAGGCTACCCCTTTACCACGACCAAGTGCTTGTTCGCGGAGGTTTGGGCTATAAATTGAGGTCTAATTGGTCAGTAGGAGCGGGGTACGGCGGAATTACTTTTCATACCGATGAAGAGATTGAGTGGTATTCTCCAGATTATTTCGAACATCGATATTGGGTGCAATCTGTATATAAATCGACATACAAACGCTTGTTTATAGAACATCGTTTACGAGGTGAGTATCGCGATGTTGCCTTTGCTCAGCCTTGGCGCTTGCGATACCGACTGCATTTTGACTGGAAAATACACAGATCAATGCCATTTAATATCCATATTTCAAATGAGATTTTTCTGCATAATTCGCCAGCTGTGTATGATCGGAATAGATTTTACGGGGCGATGGGCTATCATTGTAGTCAGCATTGCGAGGTTCAGTTAGGTGGATTGCAGCAAAATGTTGGGAACACGAATTATCGATACGTACAGTTAGGGTTTTTGCTGCATTGAATAAACGGGAGTTCGTAATCTGTCCAGCGATTCGCGACAATCCCACCTCTTCAAATCCGAATACACCAAAATCATGGCGTTGTCGGGGAAATCGGTGCTGGCTTGAACTACGGAAGTGCCGTCGGGCTCGCGCTCGGTGATGTGGAATTCGCGAAGCTGGGCGGAGAGACTGATGGTGGTGAGGAGGAATAGGAGGGGGAAAAGGGGCTTCATGGAGCAAATATAATGGACAATGGATAATGGATAATGGATAATTGATAATGGTTAATGGACAATGGATAATTGACAATTGATTGGTGAATATAAATTCATCGTGGGGGCAAGACAATGGCGTTTTAATGGTAAACGACCTGTTGAGGGGCATCCCGATTATTAACCTCTATTTCATAATATCAAAGTCTGTTGCCTCAAAAACATCTTCTAGCCGGGTGTTTTTCTTAAGTTGCCACGCGTAAAAGTTAATTAATGGCTTGTTTGAATCTTCAATTTCAAATAATAAAAAAAGATATCCATCGTCGTCATGCGTAGATGAATTCCAGCTCAATGAGATATTTACACCATAAAATGTTTCATGCTGAGTCTTCTGCATAATTTTAACAGAATCAACGGAAACGTCCAAAAAAGCATCCCGAAATAAAACCGGAAATAATTCATCTAAACAATTTTCGTGTTTTTGTTGAGATGAGACTTCATTATTCATGGGCTGTCGAAAATTTTGACAGAAGACCTCGTGAAGCATTTTCATATCCTTACGCCTAAAAGCAGTTAAAATATTTTCAACATGATCTAAAATTAATGTTCTCCGCTTGATGTCATCAAGGTTGATACCCTCCAATAGTAATGAACGATATAAGGATTGCTCAATGCCAAAAAGTACGCCCTCAATTTCGCCGGCTGCTGAAAAAGTCAAGACCAATTGCTGCTCTACGCTGTCTCTTATTTGAATTACAGGAATATTACGGATTTGGAATTGATTGTCTGATATCATCAAAATATTTACGGATAAATTGTCCTTCAAACAACGAAACATACCATTAGACCAAAGGGCCTCCATTCGTTTGCGCGCAATAGGATTGGGTAATATATCCGTCCAATCTATATTTTGATACGCTTCTGGAGAAGATGAATTTATTTCGTTGATAAATCGTTGGGCATTTTTTAAAATAGTGGAATGTTCGATAGTTCCATTAAAATTACCCGCTTTCAGGACTGTGTGGTGTTGTGAAGCCACAAAAAAAGCACATATTAAAAAAAAATTGGTAAAGAGTAATCGTATCATATTGCAATTTGCTTGAATGAAAATAAAAAAATCCCGCAATGTTTGATTAAACAATCATGTGACCTAACATAGTGTGAAAATGCCTTTGTCAAAGTTAAGGCTTGAAGAGGGAAATAATCAAATTGTCAAATGAATTAAGTCCGATAGCTATAGGACTAATCCCTGAGGCAACGGACAGAAAACCCAAGTGTCTTATTGTTGTTGTTCCTGTTTACATTGCCATTGTTGTAATTCAGGTTGCGGTTCCAGGCATTGTTTGTATTGTTCTCAGTAGAACTCCACCAGTTACCGTTCTTGCCAATGTTGTTGA
>REDE01000039.1 GCA_007693635.1 Flavobacteriales bacterium
GTACATTCCGGAAGCTAAAGTTGGAAGCGAGATAAGTTCTGCACCTTCTACTTTTGCTTCAAAAAACGAAGTATAAACCACTTTTCCGCTTACATCCAAAATCTGTATTGTAGTTTTTCCACCCACTCCCATGGTTTGGTATTGCAAGGTGGTGAAATTGCTTGCCGGGTTAGGGTATAGGTGTAAGTGATTAAGTGAAACTTTTTCTATTACACTTGGATTTTTTGTCATCCTTTTATTAGGTGGACTAACTGAAGGAAAATAGGTAGGGTCAACCAAGAGAGAATCCTCAAGCCCTTCTAATGCAAGTATGAAGTGCGCTGTGGCTGCAGCGGCATTTTCATTGCCACTTTCTATGGCTTTCAAGGCGGCAATTTGACCAGAATTTAATGAGTCTTCAATGGTGAAAATGATTTCATACACTTCTTTGATGGCTTCAAATTCGGCTTTGAGCAATCCTTCTCCCACAGCAGAATGTTCAACCATTGCATCTAAGGCATCAGCTTCTCCTCCAAGACCTTCAGCGTGCAATAACAAAGCTTTTTGAAGATAATAGTGAGGCATATCCATCAAGTCATAAATAACCAAGGCACTGTCCACCGCTGCTAAAAATTCGCCACTGGCATATTCTTCTCCGAGATGTCCGATCAAGGCATTTGCTAGTTGTTCTGCTTGTAGCTGTTTGCCAACGATGCGTGCTTGCAACAATTGTTTAGCTCCAATTGTATTTGTACCGTTAAGAATATCGTCTATCATAAACTGCGGAAGGGGCGGTGTACGATTCAGAACCTCATCCCAAATGGCTTGGTTTAGGTAAGATTGAGGATTTTCAATAAGAATATTACGCAATAAAATATCGGGGAAACCTTCGAGTTGAATAATTTCTAATAAGGCTTCTTCTGATAAATATGGTGATTCTGCTATAAGATTGACGTATAAATCATAAAATTCAGATTCCGGTGTGGCAAATATTTGAGCGAGAAGGTTAGGTGTGCTTCCCCCATCAATTAAATCACTCAAGAAAATTCGGTCTGTTTCGATGTCTTGAACTTGAAGGCGCAAGTTTCCTAACTCTGAAATTGTAATACCTCCTTGATTGAGTTTGGAAGGACAAGAAATTAATTCATTGTAAACTTCATTTGTGGGCGAATTTACCACATCATGAACATGGTTAAACCTTGGTTCTACCCTCGGTTCGGAGCCGGCATCATGCGAAAAATACACGATATTATAGCTGCCATCCGCATGGTATTCAAAATCATAATAGCCACTGGTGCTATTGGTGTGACTGAAACGATTGCCGGCGAGAAGGTGGTTGATTATTTGATTCAAGCCATCACGCTGAATTTCCCCTTGAAACCCTGCCAAGGTATTTTGTTTACCATTGATAGGAAGAGGTGCATATATATCAAATTCACCATCATTGAAGTCGTTGCAGCGCAGTTGAAGTCCTTCACGTGCAAAGCAGCAATTATCCACGCGGTTAAATTCTAAAGCAAGAATGCCCAGATCCATTTCCCCAAAGGTATTGTTGTAGATTTGGTCGGAGGCGGTGAGGGTATTGTTTACTATGAGGCCTACCGGTTCGCGTTGAAAATTGAAGGGCAAAGTAGGTAGATTAGGAATAATCATCGCCGGCGCTTTGGTAAAGTGGTTTTCTTCAATGGTGAAAGAGCGCGAGTTGTGAAGATATAAACCATACGGATGGTTCGACATGTGTGGATTACTGATATCTATACCTTCAGGAATCACCAAAGTGTTCTCGGTAAATCGCAAATTGTTGGGTTGGTCATTGAAATAAGCTCCATAAAAATTATTGTAGAACGTGGTGTTTCTTACAGAGATATTGAAGAATGGGTGTGTCTTTCTGCTTGAGGTTATACCTCTATGGTATCCTGAAATTACGGAAGGAACCGGGTTTGAGCATTCAGGGTCACTACAATGTTGGTCTATTGTATAAGTTGCATTAATAGAAACAATTGCGTCTCCACGATAAAGCGAAATGGAGTTAGGGTCGGTCATGGTATTTATGAACTCACATCCACGAATTTGAATTCCATCTACACGATGCATAGTAATTCCTAGGGGTTTGCTAAGAAAGGGGTATTGATCGTTATGCAGAATTTTACATTCTCTAAAGTACGAAACGTTATTTGCTATATGTGTTCCTTGGTTGTTGGCATATTCTAAAAATTGTGCTGTTCTTCGGCAATTGATGAACTCTGTGTTTGTTGCTTGGATGATGGAGCCGGTTGTAGAAATAATAGCGGGTCCTGTATAGTCTATTGGATCAACTCTGTCAAAATTTATAAATGCATTTTGTGCATTAATCAGTTTTGCATTAGTTAACTGAATTACTGATTGAAATTGAGGTGTTTGAGCAGTATTTGAAGAACCTACCCCTATAATTCCCTGCCATGGAAAATACGAGTAATAGCTTGAAAGAGTACCATTACTTACAATCAGTTTGCTTCCAGGTTCAACTCTAATTCCAGGATGTATAATTTCTTCATCAAACCTTACTTGCGCCGCGCATGGAGTTAATATTTTAGTTGACCTTTCAATTTGAAAGTAGTTGTTAATTGTAAATTTTCCAGGTGCAAAATCTATCCTATCAGTACTGGTGAAAGTAGCGTTTTCTGCTACATTTATCCTAAGAGTTGCTGCTGGCTTGTCCCAGGTTGTATTAGTGTTTATGTTATTGACTAAAGGGACAACTAAATAGTTGCTGAATAGAATAGTTGAATTTGAAGTTAAACACTCATACAAACGTGTGTCACTTGCGAAATTGTATCTTATTTTTCGGGCTTGTTCTTCTGTGATGTTTCTTGCCAAAGACATATCTAATGTTGTAAATCTCATAATATTACTATGAGCATCAAATAATGAAAGATGAGAAGGAAGATTGTCGCAGTCCAAGCTAGATGTTGAAGGAGGAGGGGTCTCACAAATAAAGTCACCTGATCTATTGCAGTTGTGATTTTCCTCAATAAAATCCATTGAAAATCTAGTCGGTTTCAACTCAAATTCAATTGGGAATAGCCCCATTTGTACTCCAATGATTCCTCCAAGAGCCGCACGAAGAATATAATCACTGTTGGGATGGTCAGCCATTGCTATTGCCGATCTTACATCAGGTAACAAGTCAGAAAAGATATGGACGTTATTTGGCATAGCAAACGGTCCTTGATTAGTCATATTTACCAATTCATGATGGAAAATTGCGACATTCAATGCATTAGAAACTAAAGGGCTAGGGCCTGAAGGAGGGTCATAGTAGTTGTCGTGAAGGAAAACTAACGAACCAGAACCAGATGAAACAGGTACATCAATTCGATTTAAGTAATTAATATGTATTCCTTGTTCAGCATACATTTCATAAACTTCTTGCATAGCAAAATCTAATTCGCTATTTGGAATCGTTCTGATGTCAGGATAGATAAAGTGAACTTGTACATTTACTTCGAAATGACCTTCAATTAATGGAACAGGCCATCTATAAATATAATTGTCTTGCAATGAGCTTTCTACGTTAAGGTCGTACGCTTCACCATTTCCTATGCCTGATTCGTTGTGCGCTTCAGGCATAATAGGTTGAATAGAGTCGTACTCACTATAAAGGTTGCTAAACCAACTTTGAGAATAGCTTAGAAGTGGAAAAAAAATCATCAGACAACAAAATAATAAGCTAGACAGCTTTAGACTTTTGATGGAAATTTTTCCATTTTTTTCATTTGCGCTGATGCGCTGATGCGCTGATGCGCTGATGCGCTGATGCGCTAAAATAGTGATTTTTCATGATAAGAAAAAATTAGGGTTAATAAAGTTTTGTAAAATTACATCATAAATGCATTTGTCAGACGTTTTGTGAATTAAATTTCTACTACCTTGCAATTATTGAGGCTGTTGCAAAATGTTAAAATATCAGGTTGTAGTTGTTAAATATGTTGTATAGCGGGGGATTCGCAGGGGTTTGACCCGGAGATGCTTATGTATCAGGTCAAGAAACTTTAACCTATTTTAGCATATTGTAGTATTTTTTTAACGATTTGTTTTTTCGTATCTGAAAACAATCAATGGTTTTTGATTTTTCGCTCCGTTTTATACGGGGAATGCGATCTGTGATGCAAATCAGATTTTAGGCTTTCCGGTCAGTCCCCCACGCGCGCAAATGCCACATCCAAGCCCCCCCCCAAAAAAAATCACCAATCAACTAAACCCCTGCAGTAAAGCCTTTCTTAGCACCTCCTGCTCTTTCTCCCAAGTATGAACTTCCGCAGATGCTTGCAAGGCTTTTTGATAGTAGTCTTTAGTGTTTCTCAAAATGATTTTTGCAGCTCGGGCAATCTCTTCGGGCTGATGATTTTCCGCTACTTCGCCAATCTTGTCTTTTTGAATAATGGATTTTACTTCAACTACTTGTGATCCTAAAACGGGTATTCCGGAATGTATATAGTCGAAGAGTTTGTTGGGTAAACTGAACTTGTAATTGGGATTGTCGGTTTTGTCTAAACTCAAACCACAATCGGCCAAGCGCGTAATACTGAGTAAGGCGGCGTAGGGCTGTGGGGGGATGAAATGAACTCTTTTCTCTAAATCGGAATTCGCTTCAACGCGTTTTTTGAGAACCGGTAAAACGTCGCCTCGGCCTACAATCAGCACATGTACTTCTTTGGGCAAATGTTCTAAGGCGTCCAGCATTTCTTCCATACCCCGATCAATATTTATCCCGCTGCCCTGATTGATAAAGATAAAGGCGTCTTCTGGTAAATTCCAATCTTTTCGAGTGGTTACCGGAATGTCCTTAGGAAACGGACTGATGTTGCGTACCACATAGAGTGACTTTCCGTAGGCATCATTGTATAGCCAGGCGATGGCTTTGTTTACCGTAATGATGGTTTTTAGTTTGGGAAAAATCCATTTTTCTACGCTCAACCAAACTTTTTGTACCCGGGGTCGGTGTATCAACTCCGGGGTGTAGCAGTAGTATTCGTGGCTATCGTAAATGAGCGGAACCGATTTGATGCTGGAAATGAGAAAATTTGGCAGAAGTGTGTCAAGGTCATTGGCCAATAAGCCATGTGATTTTTTGAACAGTAAATACAAAAATAGACGAATCTGAAATTCGGCGTAGAACCAAAACTTTCGTCTGAATATCAGACGCATACGATGTGTTGGGTACGGCCGATCAATGGGCAAACTCTCGGGGAGCTTCCTTCCAACTAAGAGTGGTTGATAGCCAAGTTCTATAAGCTCCATACAGCTTTTGTGTACTCGCTGATCGGTGGAGAGGTCGTTGGTTACAGAAACTATGAT
>REDE01000075.1 GCA_007693635.1 Flavobacteriales bacterium
ACCAATGCGGGGGGGATTTCCGAAATGGTTTTTCATAACCAATCGGGTTTACTTACCGAGGTTGGCGACGACGCCAAACTTAGTGGTCACGTAATTGAGCTTCTTCGTTCTCCGCATCTGGCTGATGACTTACGTAAGGGCGCAAGCAGTGTTCTAAAAGGATTTACAACGCGTGCCACCGCACTGAAAACCATTGCTCAATACCAATCCGTAATCTAGCCTTTCTTTTCTTTTTGTTTGTCCCACGCTTTTGCCGCCGATTCCAATTCGTGATAAAATTCCTCTCCAAATTTTCGGATGAGTGCAGGTTTTGCGAATTCGTATACGCGTATTTTCATTGCTTGTCCAAGGGTACAAGCGGGGGCGCAAATTTCCCATTGGTCGTAATTAATCATCGACCAACCACTGCGGTAGTGTTTAACACGAATGGGGTACAAGTGGCAAGACACCGGTTTTGCAAAGTCAATTTTTCCTTCCCTGTAGGCTTTTTCAATTCCACATAAAGCTGTTTTCCCTTCAAAAACTACGTAGGCACACTCCTTTCCTTCCACTAAAGGTGTTGCGTAATCATCCTGCGCATCCGGAATCCAAGTCCCTTGCTCTTCAATAGCTTTAATGCCTTCTGCTCGCAAACCATCTTTAATGACGGGGTAAATTTCTTCCAGGATTTTTGTTTCCTCTTTTTCTAGCGGAGCACCGGCATCACCCGCAACACAGCAGGCTCCGTGACATTTATTCAAATCGCAGTGGAATGCCTCTTCCAATACCGCCGAGGCTACAAGTTTTTTATCGATTTCAAAAACCATGTTTTCGGTTTGCTACTGATTATTTGTTAATATCCATAAATTTGGTGATGTCACGCATCTTTCCAAAAAGAATAATTAGATCGCCTTTTTGAATGAGAGTTTCCGGGTAAGGGACTCCAAGGATATGGTGTTCAGTATCGGTTTTTCTAAGAACTGTAACAAGATTAAGACTATACTTTTCGCGCAGGCCAATTTCAGAGAGCTTTTTTTCCCAGAGGTTTTTCGGGGCGCTGATTTCAATTATTTCGTAATCATCGGGAAGCTGTACTGCCATTAAAACACTAGGGTTGATAAGCTGTTGAGCTACGCTATTACTGACTTGCTCTTCGATACTCATAATTTCCCTAATGCCCATTTTCTCCAAAATTCGCTTTTGGCGTTCGTCTTGGGCTCGAGCGATAATGCGTTCTGCTCCAACTTCTTGAAGCGCATAGGTAGTAAGCATTAAATCTTGAAAACTAGCTCCAATAGCAATTACCACAGCGTCCATATCGGGGATGTTCTGGGAAAGCAGTGCCTTTGGATCCGTAGAATCAAGCATTACGGTGTAGGTCAAGACATCTTTCAAATCATCTACTCGTTCCGCATTATTGTCGATGCCCATTACATCGGCGCCGAGGAGTACGAGTTTACGTGCAATGGCAGAGCCAAAACGACCTAAGCCGATAACGGCAATTTTTTTGGTGTGCATTTTATTCGAGGGCTTTTTTAATGGCTTGGTCGAGGTCTCGTACCAAATCCTTGGCATCTTCAAGGCCTACACTTAACCGAATCAAACTATCGGATAAGCCAGCTTTCATTCTCTCTTCACGTGGAATTGCGGCGTGGGTCATGCTTGCAGGATGGCCCGCAAGGCTTTCAACGCCACCAAGTGATTCAGCGAGGGTAAAGACTTTCAAAGAAGATACGAGCGTGAATGCTCGTTCAAGACTATCGTTTTTCAGTTCAAAAGAAAGCATTCCGCCAAATCCACGCATTTGTTTGTTGGCGGTTTCGTGGCCAATATGCCCCGGAAAGCCGGGCCAATACACTTTCTTCACCTCGGGGTGACTAATCAGAAAACGAGCTACAGTCTCGGCATTTTCACAGTGTCTCTGCATTCTTACGTGAAGAGTTTTAATTCCACGAAGCGCTAAGAAACTATCCATTGGGCCACATACTGCTCCGCTAGAATTTTGGATAAAATATAGATCTTGAGCAATCTTTTCGTCCCGAACAACCAGCGCGCCCATCACTAAATCGCTATGTCCTCCCAAGTATTTGGTCACCGAATGCATCACGATATCTGCGCCCAAATCTAAAGGAGTTTGCAAATACGGAGTAGCGAAGGTGTTGTCGACCACGAGCATGAGATTGCGACCTTCTTTTAAAGTGGCTAGTTTTCGAATATCAAAAATTCTCAGCAGAGGATTTGTGGGCGTTTCTGCCCAAATGACTCTTGTTTTGTCGTTGAGTTTTGCTTTTACCTCATCTTCATTGCTGAGGTCTACAAAATGAAATACCAGTCCCCAGTTTTCAAAAATCTTGGTAAAAAGTCGGTAGGTTCCACCGTATAAATCGTTGGTGGCAATGACTTCATCCCCGGGAGATAAAAGTTTCATTACCGCGTCAATGGCTGCTAAGCCCGATCCAAAGGCCAAGCCAAATTGTCCTTTTTCAATTGCTGCCAGACTGCGTTCTAGGGCGTGTCGTGTAGGGTTTTGAGTTCTGGAATACTCGTAACCTTTGTGTACTCCAGGGGCTTCCTGAACGTAGGTTGAGGTTTGATATATTGGCGGCATTACAGCGCCGGTAGAGGGGTCTGGAAATTGACCTCCATGTATGCTAAGTGTTCCGAATCCTAAGTCTTTTTCTTTCGCCATGTTGCAATATCTTTTTGTGAGCGACAAAGGTAATAGGTATTGCTGTAATCCCCGAAAATTTCGGCAAGTGTATGCCAAACCTTATGTACTTTTGCTTTCAAAGAGATTTTCCATGCGTTTCGACTTTTCATCTGTTCAATATCAATCAAAATCCAATCGTGCATCATCTGATACCAAGACTTTCTGGCTGAGTCCGGAGGGAATTGAAATCCCTGCACAATTGCAACTCACACAAATAAAGGGCTACACCAATCAGTTTGGTGCTGGTAGTCCGCCATATTTGCGTGGTCCGTACGCCAGTATGTATTTGACTAGGCCATGGACAATTCGGCAATACGCCGGTTTTTCTACGGCGGAGGCTTCTAATGCATTTTACCGAAAAAACCTGGCCGCGGGTCAAAAGGGTCTTTCGGTGGCTTTTGATTTAGCAACGCATCGTGGTTATGATTCTGATCACCCGAGGGTTGCTGGGGATGTTGGAAAGGCAGGGGTGGCTATAGATTCGGTTGAGGATATGAAAATTCTCTTTGATCAAATTCCGCTCGATAAAATGTCGGTGTCGATGACCATGAACGGCGCGGTGATTCCTATTTTGGCTTTTTATATCGTCGCCGCTGAAGAGCAGGGTGTTGGTCCTGAGCTGCTTTCGGGCACTATTCAGAACGATATTCTCAAAGAGTTTATGGTGCGCAATACTTACATTTATCCTCCTTTACCCTCCATGCGCATCATCGGTGATATATTTCGCTATACGAGTGAAAGAATGCCGAAGTTCAATAGTATTTCAATTTCGGGCTACCACATGCAAGAAGCCGGAGCCACTGCAGATATTGAATTGGCTTATACCTTGGCCGATGGTTTGGAATATTTACGAACCGGTATAGCCGCTGGATTGGATGTGGATGAGTTTGCTCCTCGACTTTCTTTCTTCTGGGCAATAGGGATGAATCATTTCATGGAAATAGCAAAGATGCGTGCTGGTAGGGTTCTATGGGCGAAGCTTGTTCAGCAGTTTAATCCCAAGAATCCAAAGTCCTTGGCTTTGCGTACGCATTGTCAAACTTCGGGCTATAGTCTTACCGAACAAGACCCTTTCAACAACGTTGCGCGCACTTGTATCGAAGCAATGGGTGCAGTTTTTGGCGGTACTCAGTCTTTGCATACGAACAGCTTGGACGAAGCCATAGCCCTACCTACTGATTTCTCGGCACGTATAGCACGTAATACGCAGATTTATCTGCAGCAAGAGGCGGAAATTACGAAAGCTATCGACCCGTGGGGCGGGTCTCATTATGTTGAGTATCTCACAGAACAACTTATCGACAAAGCCTGGGCTCTTATCCAAGAAGTAGAAGAGCTGGGAGGCATGGCCAAAGCTTTGGAAGATGGGCTGCCTAAATTGCGTATTGAGGAGGCTGCTGCACGCAAGCAGGCGCGTATTGATGGTCAGAAAGAGTTGATTATTGGCGTCAATGCTTTTCAGTTGATTGAGGAAGATCAGCAAATTGATATTCTGGAAATCGATAATGATGAAGTTACTCGTCAGCAAATTGCCCGTATTCAGCAAGTGAAAAGTTCTCGTGATGAGGCCGCCGTTCAGGATGCCTTGTCAAAAATCACATCTTGCGCGCAGGGCAAAGGAAATCTTCTTGAGCTAGCTGTGGAGGCGGCTCGCCTTCGCGCCACTTTAGGTGAAATTTCGGATGCTATGGAAAAAGTTTTTGGTCGATATCAAGCGACTAATCGAGTAGTAAGTGGCGTATATTCTTTTGAAATGAAATCCAACGAAGCATTTATGAAGGCCCGTGCTCTTTCAGATAAATTCCATGCAATTGAAGGGCGGCGACCTAGAATAATGGTTGCTAAAATCGGTCAGGATGGCCATGACCGGGGCGCAAAAGTTGTCGCAACATCCTTTGCCGACCTAGGCTTTGATGTCGATATCGGCCCCTTGTTCCAAACACCCGCTGAGGTTGTTCGCCAGGCTATAGAAAATGATGTGCATCTGGTCGGGGTAAGTTCATTGGCCGCTGGGCATAAAACCCTAATCCCATTGGTAATGCAGGAACTCAAGAATCATGGCCGTGAGGATATTTTAGTAATTGCCGGTGGTGTGATCCCTCGTCAGGATTACGACTTTTTGTTTGACTGCGGGGTGGTTGGTGTTTTTGGTCCGGGAACGGTGATCTCCAAAGCCGCGATCGATATTCTTACATTAATGATTGAGGCGAGAGAATAAATGCGGGATCTGTCAAAGTAAATTAGCCTATGCGCACATATTTGTTGTTGTGCTTATTATTGATTCTCGTTGGCACATCTTGTCGTTCTGTACGTAAGGTGGAAAGCGGTCAACAGGCTCTTTGGGACGTTGAGTTGCGCATTAATGAAAAAAAGTCTAAGAATCGTTTGGGTTTTGCTGTAATCAGGCAAACTCCAGCTCCGCGAAAAATATTTGGCTACAAACCGGAAATTCTCGACACACTACTGGCTGTTCGAAGCGCACAACAACTTCAGCAGTTTGCGATTAATGAAGGCTATTTTCAGGCGACCACCCGACATGAGGTTGTACCACTAGGACGCAAAAAGGCTAAGGTTGTTTACCATATTACTTCCGGACCTCGATTCATCATTTCCGATATCGAATATAATTTCGACAGTCCGAATTTGCGACGAATAGAGGCAGCGTCGAGTGGACTCCGTGTTCCCCAAGCGGGCCGACCTTTTCGTCTAACGGAGTTGGAGCAAGAACGTGATAGAATTACCAATTTATACAGAAATCAAGGATATTTTGGATTTCCCCGCGATCGTATTCGTGTAGCTGCCGATACGATCGGTCGAAGAAATACCGTCCAGTTAAGCATTTATATCAGTAATCCAAGGGAGCGCCAAGGTGATTCTTTAGTGATAGTTGAGCCCGTTGTCAATCGAATTGGAAAAATTGTAGTTAACCCTGATTTCAGAAACAGAAACCATGCATTTGATACGATACTCGACGGTTCGTATCGGGTTTTATACGAAAGTGTAGATTCCGTTTGGATTGCTCCCAGAGTTGTGACGGACGTTTTGGAGTTTTCTGTTGGGCAGCGGTATCGCGAGCAACGAATAAAGAACTCCTACCAGCATATCAATCGGCTGAGAATGTTTAGCAGCACGGAGATTAATTTTAGTCCAATGCCTGGTGATACAACAGGATCCCTATTGGTTGCTAATGTCTCAATGATTCCCTTGCCACGCAGAAGTTTTACCGCCCAGATTGAGGCGTTGAATACGGCTGCGCAGTTGGGTACTAATGCCAATATTACATGGGTAAATCGCAACGTTTTTGGTGGTGGCGAAAACCTGAATGTGCGCTTGCGAGGCGGGGTGGAAAGTCAGGCTATTGGAGAATTAGCTACTGATCAGTTTTTCAATACCTTTGAGCTCAGTATGGAAGCTTCAATCGTCTTTCCGCGTTTTTTGTTGCCCATATCTACGCGAGGGATTCTCCCTAAACGTATGCAGCCACGTACGCGCCTCAGCGTCTCTGCTGGTCGACAAAGTAGGGTAGAGTTTGACAGGATTTTGTACCGCGCGGGTCTAGGGTATATATGGCAAGAAAGTTTGGAGAAAACACATACGGTTGATTTGGTTGATTTGAATGTTGTGCAAATTTCTCAACTCCGTGATGATTTCCTTGAAAACTTGAACTTTTTGTTTGGTTTTCGAAACACCTTCATTTCATCTACTCGATATACATACATTTTTAATAATCAACTTACGAGTAAACGACCGGTGCGCTATTACTTTAGGGGTATGGCAGAAGTTGCGGGGAACGTTTTGTCCTTAATGGACAATGCCCTGACTTTTCCTGAAGACTCCCTTGGTGCTGGAAATATATTAGGTGTAAGTTATGCTCAGTATGTGAAAGTTGAAGGCGATTTTCGTCAGCTTTGGAATATTAGCCCTAGGCAGTCGTTGGTATGGCGTTCCTTTGCGGGCTATACGCGTGCATACGGAAACGGGGTTGATCCAGTTTTTGGTTTTCAGCCTCCTTTTGAAATGCGTTATTTTGCTGGTGGTAGCAATGATATTCGTGCGTTTTTGCCTTATCGTCTTGGACCGGCTAATAACCCTCGCGCATCTGAGCTTTTCAATACGGCGCCAATTAAATTCCTTTCGAGTGTGGAATATCGATTCCCCATTCAGAATAGCTTCCGCGGCGCATTCTTTCTCGATGCTGGTAATATTTTCTATGAAAATTTACGACTCCCAGATGGTGCAAGGGTTTCGGATATTCAGCCTGATTATGTTTTGCGATGGGAGAATCTATTATCGGCCATGGCACTTGGTGGAGGTGTTGGTTTGCGTTACGATTTTGGATTTTTTGTTGTTCGTTTGGATATGGCTTACCCGCTTTACGATCCCTCTCTAATTTCCGGGGAACGATGGGTAAGTAGCGATTTCCGATTTAGTAGAATTGTATGGAATGTTGCGTTGGGTTATCCTTTCTAACTTGTATAGCAAAAAAAAGGCCGCCCAAATCGGACGGCCTTTTTTACAATTGCATGCTAATTTTATTTTTCCACGCTTACTTTATAAGTGTTGATCTTGCCATCTACTTCTACACTTAAAATGTAGATGCCCGAAGCAAGATTGCTTAAGTCCATTTGGTGGGCACCGCTGTTATTTGTGCGCGCCATTTCTCTATGTACTAGCTTGCCGCTTAGATCGTTGATGCGCAATGTAGCCATTTCACTATTCATGTTTTTAAACTCAATGTTTAACCTTCCTGTAGAAGGATTTGGATAGTAGCGAATATCGTTTGTGGTAGTCTCAATTTTTTCCACATTAAATCGACACGCTGAGTTTGCCGCGCAAGTAATCATACGAAGGTGTGGGCGACTAAAATTGCGTGAGTTGGTGTAGCGACTAAACCAACTATTTGAGTTGGAGTTGTACATCAAGGTTTGAAACGGCGAGAATGTGGTGCGGTCATTTCTCACCATAACTCTAAATTGATTGTTGGTTGAGAAGAACTCTGCAACTAACCAAAACGCCGAATCTTGAAACGATGAAATGGGAGACGAGTTGGGGTACTCCATATCAACCTGACCAGTGTTTGTAATCGGGTTGTAGAATTCAACTTCTGCAAATCCTTGTGAGATATCGGCAGCCGTAATCGTTTTTGTGGCACTAGCGAGTGGTAAACCACCAGAAAGGTCGAGATTACGGTATATTTTAAATTCAACTTGTGCTCCAGCTTGGGTAAGGTTGGATAAACCTAATTGTGCTCCAAGGACTTGGTCAAAAGAGCCTTCCAATCCTTCAAATCGAACGGCCATTGCAGAACCGTCAGAGCCAAGTTGGGTGGTTCCAAGGGCGTTATTGAAGCGATTGAAATCGACGCCAAAGGAGTTGTTAGCAACGTTTATAAATACTGTATCCGGACGCCCATCGATGGAGTTTGGTCCGTTGTTAGCCGCAGTTAAACTGTCCGATACAACCTTAAATACACACGCATAAACACCATTTTGGGTTGGTGTCCAGAAGTTGGTGGTAAAAGTTGCGGCTGTAACAATATCGCCAGGAGCAATTAACGGGGCAGCAGGACTATTTAGTGACGTGACTAAGTTGCCAGATTCGAAGATGTCTACAGTAAACTGTACATTGGTTTGTGGAGCTGCGCCGATATTGCGTATGTTGGTGTTAAAGCTGATTCCACGAGCTTGTCTGGTTGTTGAAATAGGGTAAACACCCGGAGGCACAGTTCCTCCTCCAAAGAAGTTATACCATACAACCGGATTGTCAGCGGTTACATCAAATAATTCAATTAAATTATTGTTGGCATCACGCGCCTCTTGAAACGAGAATAGTGTGTTAGGAGCGGTTTTAATAGCTATATCGTCAACCATCCAAAAGTACAAACCGGGATTGGCTGTCGCACTTTGTGGGTTGCGGCCGTCAAAAATAAGTTTGATTTTCACGTTGCTTTGACCTCCAATAAAGGAGCTTACGTTAGCGAGTGTTCGAAAGTCACGGGGCGTCGCTGTATTCACTGGAAACTGTGATCCAATTCGAATGGAGTCGGGATAGGTTAGTCCGCCATCGGAGCTAAATGCCACATGAAAGAATGAATTGAACGTTCTCGCATAGCTATATAATTCCAAAACTACGTTGGGGTGTGCGGAAAGATTGATTACTGGTGATTCTAGTGTCCCCACGTGCGGTGCCGGTGCGCTTCCCGCTCCAACTGTACTTGTGTTTCCATTATCTAGGAAATCAGAGTCGAAGATCACGAATCCATTTGCTGTAGAGGGAGAAAGTATAGGGGTGTTGGTGGGTGTCGCATTATTTACTCCAGAGTAAAAACCCCGACTTCCTTGGGATACGTTTGGATTGGTGTTGGGGCCGCGGTACTCCCAATTGGCATTTGGACTGGGACTCCCTGTAGCGGTGAAGCCGGCATTTACCCAGTTACTGATGCCATTAGCAAAATCCTCGGACCAAATAGGGGTTTCTTTTCCATCAACAAATAATGGACTCTCCATGCGGAGGTACTCGGTGTCGTAATTCGGTTCTGGAACATCCGGCATTGGCGGAGCTTGAAGGTTTGATTGTGCAATAGCCATCGACGATAGGCCAAGTAGCACGAGGGTGTAGTTTTTTTTCATGAATCTATTAGTTTAACGATTTATCATAATTTGGTCATTTGTGCGTTTTGACTGCATATATGAACGGGTCAAATGTAGTGATTTTTCTGATTCGGCAATATTTTGGACAAAAAAAAAGCTGTCTCAGATGAGACAGCTTTTTTTGTGAATATTTCAAGGAGATTATTTCTCGATGCTCACTTTGTAAGTATTGACCTTACCGTCAACTTCTACGCTTAGGATATACAT
This sequence comes from Flavobacteriales bacterium, assembly GCA_007693635.1. Classification (GTDB taxonomy): domain Bacteria; phylum Bacteroidota; class Bacteroidia; order Flavobacteriales; family Schleiferiaceae; genus CSBr16-58. The sequence goes on from REDE01000075.1 coordinate 9,547, forward strand.
ACCAGAAGCTAAGAAGCCTAAATTCATTTGGTGCTGACCACTATTGATGGTGCGAGCAACTTCAGAATGAACTACTTTACCAGTCATGTCAGTTACACGAAGGTTTGCACTTTCGCTGCGAGTATTCTTGAATTCAAGAAGTAGACGACCAGTAGTAGGGTTAGGGAAGTAACGAACTCCACCGTGATTAGATTCCATAGATTCAACACTGAAATTACAAGCTTCTGTAGAAGAGCAGGTGAATAATCTCAAGTGAGGACGGCTAAAGTTACGTGAACCGGTGTATCTGCTGAACCACTGGTTTTGGTCAGTGATATACATAAGAGCTTGCAAAGGTGGCTCAGTAGTGGCATCGTTACGGATCTGTACAGGGAACTGACCTGCGGTAGAGAAGAACTCTGCAACCAACCAGAAAGCAGAATCTTGGAAAGACGTAACTGGAGTAGGAGTTGGGTACTCCATATCAATTTGTCCAGAGTTTGTGTTGGCGTTGTAGAAATCTACATCAACGAAGCCTTGAGTGATGTCTGCGGCCGTTAGGGTAACAGTACCAGAAGCAAGTGGAATACCACCAGCAAGGTCAAGGTTGCGGTATAGTTTGAATTCTACTTGACCACCTGCAGCAGATTGAGGAGATAGGCCTAGACGTGCACCAAGAGCTTGATCTCTTGAACCTTCAGCTAACTCGTAGCGAACTGCAATTGCAGAGCCATCAGCACCGAACTGAGCTGTACCAACTGCATTATTAAAGCGCATAAAGTCGTGACCGAAGAACTGATCGTTAACGTTGATGAAAACGGTATCAGGGCGACCGTCGATATTATCCGGACCGTTATTCGCTGCTGTCAAGTCGTTAGAAACTACTTTAAATACGCAAGCATAAATACCCTTTTGAGTCGGTGTCCAAGTGTTGGTTTCGAACAAACTAGCGGGAGCGATGTCTAGTACTGGAAGTAATGGAGTTGTAGGTGACGCTACAGTAGCCTCTAGGTTACCTGCACGATATACTTCAACTACAAGACCAACATTTGATTGTGGTGCAGAACCAATGTTGCGAACGTTGGCGTTGAATCTAAATCCACGCGCTTGACGAACCGTAGTGATAGGGTAAACTCCAGGTTCAACGATTCCGCCACCAAAGAAGTTATACCATACCTCAGGATTTTCCGATTTAACGTCGAAAACTGGGGTTGGGTTATTTTGAGCGTCAACAAATGGTTGGAAGGAGAATAGAGTACTTGGAGCAGGCTTAATTGCGATATCATCAACCATCCAGAAGTAATATCCAGGATCGTTGGTGTTTAGCGTTGTACGACCATCGTAAATCAATTTGATTTTTACGTTGCTCTGACCACCAATGATAGCACTAACGTTGGCTAAAGTGCGGAAGTCACGAGCGGTAGCTGCGTTAACACCCAAACTTGGAGCAACACGAATAGAGTCTGGATAGGTTGTTCCACCGTCGGTGCTAAATGCTACGTAGAAGCTTGAGCTAAAAGTACGCGCATAGCTATACAACTCAAAAATCACATTTGGATGTGAGGCTAAGTTGATGGTTGGAGACTCTAGTGTTCCAATGTGTGGAGCAGGGGCTGCGCCAGCACCAAAGGTAGCTGAGTTGCCATTATCCAAAAAGTCTGAGTCGAAAATGACAAAACCATTCGCTTTTGTAGGCGAGTTGATTGGAAGGTTAGTAGGTGGTGTAGAGTTTACCCCTGAATAAAAACCGCGGCTACCTTGGCTGGTGTCGGGGTTTGTTGCTGGGCCACGGAATTCCCAAGCTGCGGCAGTTAGAGGAGCACCAGTTCCGGTTAACCCGGTATTTGTCCAGCCACTTATGCCAGTAGCAAAGTCTTCCGACCAAATAGCAGTCTCCGCACCGCCCACAAAAATGGGTGATTCGTTGCGAAGATGAGAAACACCGTCAAAAACTTCCAACGAAGCTGGAGCCTGAGGTGCAGTGATGGGAGTCTGTGCGAAAACAGAACCCGTAGCAAGCATCGCTGCAATTACATAAATTCTTTTCATTGTAGATTACGTTTAGATTATCTGAATGTCAAAAGTACAAAAAGAAAACAAGCCGGCACACTTTTTTAAAAAAAATATGCTGGCTTAATTTTATGGGGTTACTAGACTATTGATAACTCTCGATTGGAGCGCAAGTACAGACTAAGTTTCGGTCGCCATAAGCGTCGTCAACTCGACGTACACTTGGCCAGAACTTATTGTCTTTCAGGTAGTCCATAGGAAATGCCGCCTTTGATCTTGAATAAGGTAGACTCCATCCATCAGCTGTGATTAAGTCCATGGTATGGGGTGCATTTTTCAAAACATTGTTGGCAATATCGGATTCACCAGCTGCAATTTCGTCAATTTCTCGACGAATTTGTATCATGGCATCGGCAAAACGATCCAATTCCTCCTTACTTTCACTCTCTGTTGGTTCAATCATCATTGTTCCTCCAACAGGGAAAGATACAGTTGGCGCGTGGTAACCGTAGTCCATTAATCGTTTTGCAATATCAACAACTTCGATACTGGCAGACTTCTTAAACGGACGGCAATCGATGATCATTTCGTGTGCTACACAATCCATTTCCCCAGTGTAAAGAATATCGTAGTATCCTTTTAATTTTGCTTTGAGATAATTGGCATTTAATATAGCTAGTTCAGTTGCTTTGGTAAGTCCTTCTGAACCAAGCATTTTCATGTATCCATACGAAATCAACAAAATCAAACCGCTACCCCAAGGCGCACCACTTATTGGGTTGATGGCCGTTTTTCCTCCAGTCTTAACTACTGGGTGGCCAGGTAAAAACGGTACCAATTGGGGTGCTACACAGATCGGCCCCATTCCTGGTCCACCCCCTCCATGAGGAATTGCAAAGGTTTTGTGGAGATTGAGGTGGCAAACATCCGCACCAATGCTTCCAGGACTTGTGAGTCCTACTTGAGCATTCATATTTGCCCCGTCCATGTAAACTTGTCCACCGTGTTGGTGGATAATTTTTGTTATTTCTTTGACTGCTGCTTCAAATACACCGTGCGTTGATGGATACGTGATCATTAGTGCAGAAAGATTGCTGCTGTGCTTTTCGGCTTTGCTGCGCAAATCTTCTACGTCGATATTTCCGTGGTCATCACATTTTACCACCACAACCTCCATGCCCGCCATTACGGCACTCGCTGGGTTTGTTCCGTGGGCACTAGATGGAATTAATACGATGTTTCGATGATGATCTCCGCGTGACTGATGATAGGCGCGGATAACCATTAAACCGGCGTATTCTCCCTGAGCACCCGAATTTGGTTGCAAACTCACACCTGCAAAGCCAGTGATCTCAGCCAAGTAGCGCTCCATTTCACGGATAACGTACTGGTAGCCTTCCGCCTGATTAAGCGGGGCAAAAGGATGAATATTTGCCCACTGCGGCCAAGTAACGGGAATCATTTCTGCAGCCGCGTTGAGTTTCATCGTGCATGACCCTAAGGGAATCATCGAGTGGTTAAGCGATAGGTCTTTGCGCTCCAAGCGCTTGATGTAACGCATCATCTCTGTTTCACTATGATATTTGTTGAAAACATCATAAGTTAATATATCGTCGTTACGCAATAATTCATTTGGGATAATGGTAACGTCAAGTTCCTTGGCAGAGATGAAGTCAACGCCAGCAGCTTCAGCAAAAACTTCTAGTATTTCCTGTACCGTGTCTATGGTGCAAGTTTCATTCAGACTTATGCCAACACGGTGATTACTGATGTAACGGAAGTTCATTTTTCGAGATTCAGCCGCTTTGCGAAGTGGCGCAATGTCGATGGTGTCGAGTTCTATTTCAATGGTGTCAAAAAACTCAGAGCTTCCTAATTCGAAACCTAGTTTTTTCAAACCATCGGCAAGACTTACACTTAGGTGATGGATGCGTTTAGCAATATTTTTCAATCCTTGCGGACCATGATAAACGCCATACATACCAGCCATAACTGCTAACAGTACTTGTGCTGTACATATATTAGACGTTGCACGATCGCGCTTGATATGTTGCTCACGGGTTTGCAATGCCATACGCAAAGCTGGATTGCCCTCTGAATCTATGGTTTGCCCGATAATTCTGCCAGGCACAAAGCGCTTCATAGATTCGTGGGTGGCGAAGAATGCTGCGTGAGGTCCTCCGTAACCCAAGGGTATCCCAAATCGCTGAGAAGTTCCAACAACTACATCTGCTCCCCATTTCCCTGGAGCCTCCAAAAGCACCAAGGCCATGATATCCGCAGCAACTGCAATTTTTACATTGTTTTCTTTTGCAAGGGCAGCAAATTCTCGGTAGTCAAAGATTGCTCCATCACCTGCCGGATACTGCAGTAAAGCGCCAAAGAAACGAGAGTCTAAATTTACTTCACGGTGATCTCCAATGACTAATTGAATACCAATGGGTTCAGCACGCGTTTCTAACAAGGCTAAGGTTTGGGGCAAACAGTGGCGTGAGACAAAAAATAAGTTTGCGTCTTTTTGTTCGCGAGGACGCGCACTGTAAAGCATGCTCATCGCTTCAGCAGCAGCGGTAGGCTCATCAAGGAGTGATGAGTTGGCTAGCTCCATGCCCGTTAAGTCGGTAATCATAGTCTGATAATTGATCAACGCCTCCAAACGGCCTTGCGCAATTTCAGCTTGGTACGGGGTATACGCTGTGTACCAACCCGGGTTCTCTAAAATGTTTCTCTGAATTACTCCAGGTAAAACGGTGTCGTGGTAGCCCATGCCGATAAAGTTACTGAAAACTTTATTCTTGCCAGCGACCTCATGCAAATGCTTGATGTATTGATGCTCACCCATTGCCGGATCTAAATCCAACGGGTTTTCCAAACGAATGCTATCCGGAATACTCCGGCGAAGCAATTCTTCAACCGTATCAACGCCGATGGTAGAAAGCATTTCCTGAATATCGGTGTCTCGGGGACCTATATGACGAGATGCAAATGATTGATCAGACATAAATGAATGAATTTTTAAAATGATGTTTTACTAACAGCAAAAGGCGTCTTGGTGTTTAGAATTTTAAACCTCCGCGATGCATTTTAACTCAATGGCGATGGGTGTGGGTAATCGGTTGATTTCTACCGTTGTTCGACACGGCTGATTATCTTTGAAATACTCAGCATAAATTCGGTTAAACGTCTTGAAATCGCGTCGCATATCGACTAAAAATACAGTCACATCAATGAGTTTATCCCATGATGATCCACTCGCCTCCAAAATTTCCTTGACATTTTGAAATACCGAATGCACTTGCGCCTCGAAGTCGAATGCGGCGAAATTGCCGTTGTGGTCGAGCTCTAAGCCCGGTACTCCACTATCGTTGGTGTCGCTGCCGGCTACTCTTGGGCCAACTCCTGATAGAAACAATAGATTCCCTACTTTGCGAGCATGCGGATAAAGTCCTACAGGCTTTGGAGCCCGCGATGTGTTGATGCGGTCGCTGCTCATGACTTTACGTACATTACATCTTTCACCGACTGGATGATATTGTCGACCTTTGGAAGGAAAGCCTCAACCAAATTAGGCGCATAGCCAATTGGTGTGTCTGTACAAGTTACACGACGAATAGGTGCATCTAGATAGTCGAAAGCTAAGCGCTGAACGGCAAAAGCTATTTCAGTGGCAATGCTGCCTAAAGGCCAAGCCTCTTCTACACAAACCAAACGGTTGGTTTTTTTGACAGATTCAATAACCGTATCGTAATCAATTGGACGAACGGTACGTAAATCTATAACTTCGCACGAGATGCCTTCTTCAGCCAATTTGTCGGCGGCTTCGTAGACGCGCTTAATGATTTTTCCGAAGGAAACGATGGTTACATCACTACCTTCTCTCTTGATCTCGGCTTTGCCAATTTCAATTAGGTACTCCTCTTCGGGAATTTCCATTTTATCCCCATACATTTGCTCGGATTCCATGAAGATTACCGGATCGTTATCGCGAATGGCGGACTTTAGCAATCCTTTGGCATCGAGAGGATTTGAAGGAACGATGACTTTCAATCCGGGACAGTTGGCATACCAGCTCTCAAAAGCCTGAGAGTGCGTTGCTCCAAGTTGACCCGCTGAGGCCGTTGGCCCTCGAAAAACAATAGGAATATTAAATTGACCGCCAGACATCTGCTTCATTTTGGCGGCGTTGTTGATAATTTGGTCAATGGCCACCAAAGAAAAGTTGAAGGTCATGAACTCAATAATCGGACGCAAGCCGTTCATCGCCGATCCAACACCAATGCCGGAAAAACCAAGCTCGGAAATAGGAGTGTCGATTACGCGTTTTGCGCCAAACTCATCCAACATGCCTTTGGAGGCTTTGTAGGCTCCGTTATATTCAGCAACTTCCTCGCCCATTAAGTAAATGCTTTCGTCAAGACGCATTTCCTCGCTCATGGCTTCAGCAATGGCTTCTCTAAATGTTACTTCTTTCATATTCAGTCAATTTGAAGCTGTCTGGTAATTGTTTGTTTGGGTAATTTCCAAGACAGCTGTTGGTAATTAAGCTAATTATCATTCGAGGCAGATGCCTTAAAGGGGGTGCAAAAATACAAGACAGATATGTGCTGACCGTTTTTTTGCTCAACGAATATTATTCAACTCGCGTTAATTCTGCAAGAGCAAGTTTGCGTTCTTCCAACTCTGCAGATTTGATTTCCAAAAGGCGTTCAATACCAAATTTTTCTACACAAAAGGAAGCCATTGCCGTGGCGTGGGCAACTGCACGCTTCATTGATTCCCAAGTGATTTCGTTGTGATGTGCAAGGTAGCTTACAAATCCACCGGCAAAGGTATCTCCAGCGCCAGTTGGGTCTAGTACGTCAGCCAAAGGAAATGCAGGGGAAAAGAAAATGTGGTCTTTGTCGAAAAGCATAGCCCCGTGCTCACCTTTTTTGATGATTAGGTATTTAGGACCCATTTTCAAAATACGCTGTGCTGCTTTAACAAGTGAATATTCTCCAGAAAGTTGACGGGCCTCTTCGTCATTGATGGTTAGTACGTCAACTTCTTTTAGCGCTTCTGTAAGGTCGCTCATGAAATGATCCATCCAAAAATTCATGGTATCCAGCACAACCAGTTTTGGCCTTTTGTTCATTTGGTCAAGAACTTTTTGCTGAATGGCGGGCATTAAATTCCCAAGCATTAAAAACTCAGCGTCGCGAAATTTTTCAGGCACAAAGGGGTCGAAGTTTTCCAATACGTTAAGTTGCGTATCCATCGTATCCCTCGTGTTCATATCACGATGGTATTTGCCTGACCAGAAAAATGTTTTTTCTCCTTTCTTTATCTGCAAACCTTCGGTGTCGATGCCTTTGGATTGCATTAATTGAATGGTTTCTTCCGGAAAATCTTCACCCACAACACTCACCAACATCGATTGATCGAGTAATGAAGATGCGGAAAGACCTATATACGTAGCTGCACCACCAATAATTTTATCTGTTTTGCCATAGGGAGTCTCAATGGCGTCAAAGGCTACGGTGCCAACAATCAGTAAACTCATGCTTAAAAATTTTGGGCACAAATATATTGTGAATCATTCATCTTTGGTGTGGATAATTCGCAATAATTCGCCTCCGTCCGTAAAGTAAAAGGGTAAATCTTGCGAAGGTCTAAAATCAAGGTGTTTACATTAGAAAATGAATAGGTTTTCGACTGAGCTTAACAACGCCTTTGGGTTTTATAGGCATCCACTAATTAGTTCCTGAAGGAAATCTAAAATATTATTGTCGAGAACAACTTCAAAGATGAGTTGGTTGTTACTTTTGCACATTGCTTCTCGGGGTTGGCTTGACAGGTTGTTGTATGGTGATGATCTACGGTAAACACGGGTAATTAGCTAAAAAGAACTTATGAAGAATATTCGCAACTTTTGCATCATCGCACACATCGATCACGGAAAGAGTACGCTTGCCGACCGTTTACTGGATGCCACACAGTCTGTAACATCTCGTGAGAAAATGGATCAATTGCTCGACAATATGGATCTTGAGCGCGAACGTGGTATTACTATAAAGAGTCACGCTATTCAGATGGCGTACGAATTTGAAGGCGAAAAATACATTCTCAACCTTATTGATACTCCAGGGCACGTAGATTTTTCTTATGAGGTTAGCCGTTCTATAGCCGCATGTGAAGGTGCTTTGCTAATTGTTGACGCAGCGCAAGGAATACAAGCCCAAACCATTTCAAATCTATATTTGGCTTTGGAGCACGATTTGGAAATTATTCCTATTTTGAATAAAATCGACCTTCCAGGAGCCAACCCCGAGGAGGTAACGGATCAAATTGTTGACTTGCTTGGCTGTAATGCGGAAGATGTTATCCCCGCTAGCGGAAAGACTGGTATTGGGGTTCCCGATATCCTACGAGCAGTGATTGAACGTATTCCCGCGCCACAAGGAGATCCGGATGCGCCTTTGCAAGCTTTGATTTTTGATAGTGTGTACAATCCTTTTCGAGGTATTGAAGCATATTTCAAGGTTATTAATGGCCGTATTCGTAAGGGAGAAAAAGTTAAATTTATGGCTACAGGTCGTCAGTATGAAGCTGATGAGATTGGAGCCCTAAAGCTCAAACAAGAACCTCGCGCGGAAATTTCTGCTGGCGATGTTGGATACATCATTTCGGGAATTAAAGAAGCTAAAGAGGTTAAGGTGGGGGATACGATTACCTCGGTTGAGCGCCCTGCTTCTACTGCTATCGCCGGTTTTGAAGATGTGAAGCCTATGGTGTTTGCGGGCATCTACCCGGTGGATACCGAAGAGTTTGAAGAATTACGCGCATCTTTGGAAAAATTACAGCTGAACGACGCATCACTGATCTATGAGCCAGAATCCTCGGCAGCACTCGGCTTCGGCTTTCGTTGCGGCTTCTTAGGTATGCTGCACATGGAAATTATCCAAGAACGACTGGAACGTGAATTTAATATGACGGTCATCACTACGGTGCCTAACGTTTCCTATCGCTCGTTTTTGACAAAAAATCCAGACGTGATGGTTCCGGTAAATAATCCGTCTGATTTTCCGGACCCTTCTGTCCTAGATCGAATTCAAGAACCTTTTATCCGCGCACAAATCATTACGAAGTCCGACTACGTAGGCGCAGTAATGAATCTTTCAATCGAAAAACGCGGTATTTTGAAGAATCAAGTCTATCTGACCGCAGACCGCGTAGAGTTGACTTTCGATATGCCGCTGTCGGAAATTGTATTTGATTTCTACGACCGCCTAAAAACAATTTCTCGAGGATATGCGTCTTTTGATTATCAGCCTATTGATTACCAAGACTCCGAGCTGGTTAAGGTTGATGTCCTTATTAATGGTGATCCAGTAGACGCGCTTTCGGCTCTTATTCACCGCAGCAATGCCTACGATATTGGCAAAAAAATGTGTCTCAAACTCAAAGAACTCATTCCGCGTCAACAATTCGTTATTGCAATTCAGGCCGCTATCGGTGCAAAGATCATCGCACGTGAAACGGTTAGCGCTCTTCGTAAGGACGTGACGGCAAAATGTTACGGTGGTGATATTAGCCGTAAACGTAAGCTGCTCGAAAAACAAAAGGCGGGTAAAAAGCGAATGCGCCAAGTTGGTAATGTTGAAATACCCCAACAAGCCTTTATGGCGGTGTTGCGCTTGAATGATTAGTGACTGTTGAGTGATCGATTGGTCTTTTGTTCGCATATAAAAGCTTAAACATCTTTGGGGTCGTTAATTCTAAACCAAAGAACTTTTGCAGTGTACTTTTGCGGCAAATTATCGAAATATGAATCATCTCATTGCCCCCTCTTTGCTGGCGTCTGACTTTACGAGAATAGGCGAAACCGCAACCATGCTCCACAATAGTGAAGCGGATTGGTTTCATCTTGATGTAATGGACGGTGTCTTTGTGCCAAATATTTCCTTTGGTTTGCCCGTTATTTCCGCAATGCGTCCGCTTTCGGATAAAATTTTTGATGTCCATCTTATGATTGTTCAGCCAGAACGCTACATCATTGATTTCAAAAATGCGGGTGCAGACATACTCACTGTACACTATGAAGCAAGTACTCACCTTCACAGAAGTCTCGGCGCTATTCGTGAGGCAGGTATGCAAGCAGGTGTAGCTCTCAATCCGCATACACCGGTAGAGCTTTTGGAGGATATGCTTCAAGATATTGACCTGGTTTGCTTGATGGGCGTTAATCCTGGTTTTGGTGGACAAAAGTTTATCGAAACCACTTACCGTAAAACGGAAAAACTCAGAAACATGATCGACCGACGTGATCTGCCGACGCGAATTGAGATTGATGGTGGAGTAAAGGCGGATAATGCCGCTCAGTTAATTGCAGCGGGTGCCGATGTGTTGGTTGCGGGCTCCTTTGTTTTCAGTTCCCCTGATCCGGCAAATACCATCAAACAATTAAAGCATATTCGGGGTTAATTTAGGATATACATCGCAAACAAATTTATCATGATTCATATTCTCGTCGTTTCCGGATCTAACCGGAACGGTCGTCAGTCAATTAAAGCCGTTGATCAAATAGCCGAAATTATTAACGCCCAAGATGGCGCTCGTGCAGAAATTCTCGACTTAGCAAACTTTCGCCTCCCTCCTTTTGATGACGGCGATCAGCGCTCTGAGGAGGTTAAAGCCGATATCGAAATCATTCGCAATCAGTTTCAAAAGTGCGACGGATTGGTTATCGTTTCTCCCGAATATAATGGAGGAATGGCAGGTAGTTTAAAGAATACGCTCGATTATTTTCGCCCTGAATACTCATGGAAGCCGTTTGGTGCCGTGAGTGTTAGTAGTGGGACTCTTGGCGGACAAAATGCAATGCATCAACTGGTGCAGTTTGCTAGTTATGTCAATGCATGTTTAATGCCTAATAGACTGCTGGTAAGTAAGGTGAACGAAATTGGTCTGCAGACCGAATTTGCCGAGGTATTTGATAAAAATGCCCAGAAGTTCTGTACGGATATGATTCGTTTTACCAAAGCTATTGTTGCTGCAAAAGTCTAAATTTTTTGCTGCATTGGACGTCCCTTGCTTTCTGGTTTACATGAAATAAAACTTTAGCAACCTCCGTTTTTTAAAACGTTTTCCAATGAATTAAGATCGGGTTATACGCCCAATCTAGTGAGGTTTAGCTTCAAATTTAATGATTGGCAATGATACATACGAATCATTTGTGGGTACTTGGAGCATCTGGATATGTAGGTGGGGCGTTAACACGTAGTCTTCTGTTCACTAAGTTGCCAAATGAAGTGATTACCACCTTGGGACATCGTAATTTCTCTTTTGAAAAATTGGAGAAAACCAATCTTTTGGTGGGGCGTTTGGAACAGTTTGATTTTTCATGGCTAAGGATTTTCCCGCCTAGTGTTGTTTTTCATTGTGCTCGATTAGCGGGAAGCACCACTGCTAAGCGTGGTAAAGCTTCCCAAAAGGGTTTGCGGGCAAACAATGAGTGGATAAGTTCCTTGGAAAAATTACAATCACCACCCATTGTGGTGTATTGTAGCGGAACATTGATGTACGGAAATCAAGTTGCTTCTGCAGATGAGGATACTCCATTGAATCCAATCGCTTATGCTCGTCAATACGTTCAGGCTGAGAAGCCATGGGTTGACTATCGAGGCGTGAAGTTAGACGTTCGAGTGGCGCGTCCCGCTTGGATCATTGGCCCCGATTCATGGTTTCTTCATTTTTTTGTGAAGCCAGCATTGCAATATGGCTTTGTTCCTTTCTATGGTGATGGTAGTCAGCGCATGTCGTTACTTCATGTTGAAGATTGCGGTGGTTTGCTTCAGCATATTTACAGGAATGGTAGTCGCAACGAAAATTACAATTTATTTATTTTTGATCCCATCACGCAAAAGCATTTTTCCGAAGTCGTGGCTAAACATTTGGGGTTGCCAACTCGTCAAATCTCTGAAAGCGAGGTGGTAAATAAGTATGGAAAGACCGTTTGGGAAGCTTTATCTTCCGATATACCTGTAACCACAAAACATAAAGATTGGTTCGAATCATATACGCCTCAATATGCTAATCTCGAAGATATGATTTGTGCTGTGGTCAATGATATTCGTTTAAACTTTAGGCTTTAATACGAAAAGCGTGTACTCCCCAAGTCCTCCCGTGATTGAGCCGCCTATTTTTTCATCAATTTTCCACAGTATTTCTAAGGCGCGTTTAGGGATTTTTGAGTGTATTTTTCTGTAATACCATGCGGGATAGATTATGCTATATCCTCGAAACTTTTCTGTTTTCATGGCTGAAAATGCAGCTTCTATTTCGGAGGGTGAATAACACGTGCTTGCTAGAAACTTTGTTGGTGAATATCCTCCCCAAACAGGTTTTAGGCGGTCAAATGCAGTGCGAAATTTTCCCTTTAAGCATTCGATGGCCATTCCGGCTATATAGTACTTGTTTACGAAGGTTAAAACCATTCTTCCGTTATCATGAAGAACTTTCTCTAAACATGAGGCCGCACTTTTGAGGTCTTCAACGGTATTTAGCGCTCCAAAAAACACGTAAATTGTATCAAACTTTGTATTCGGAAAGCGGTGCTGAATGTCTTCAACACTGCCTTGGGCTACTTGGGCATTCGTCAGGTTTTCATTGTCGATTTTCTCTTGCGTAATGTTTACCATTTCTTGAGAAATATCTAATCCAAAAAGGTTGGCGTGGGGCAGAATCCTTGCGAAGTGCACGAGGTCAAACCCCGGCCCAAAGCCAATTTCTAAAATATTTTTACCTGGAAGTCGCTTAACTTCTTCCCGAAACGACTGCCGGATACGTTGTAAAACAAAATTATCCCAGTAGCGCTTCTCGAAGTCTCTGGCGTCATCATCGTAGTACGAGCCTACTTCATTGTAATATTGGTTGTTCATTTTTTCGTGTTTGATAAATACTTAAATCAATTCCGGCTCCAAACGTCCAGAATAAAAATGCGAAAGCATCAGTGTTTAGGAAATTGTTGAACTGCATGTGGAACAGATAGGTTAAAAGACCTAGCCAGCAAGCAATTAAGACATGGTTTTTGGTTTGTAGTTTTTGTAAACCAATTATGATCCATCGCAGTACTAGAAAGACAAACAATGCGGTTGATGGCCAACCATTTTCGGAAAGTTGCAGCATGATTTCCGAGTGTGCTGATCCTCCTGATCCGGGTGGGGGGTTGTCAGGATTTTTTACCGTAAGGTGGTTTTCAAATTTTTGCTCTTGGAATGGTATATAGGTGTATTGATAGGTTCCGGGTCCAAATCCGGTATGGGGCTTCTCTAAAAACATCTTCCAAGCGGCTGTCCAGCGATTTAGTCGTTCGACATTACTGGCATCAGTTTCTAAATTCCTAACCGACTTTGTTCGTTCAATAAAATTTGCTGAAGGATCGCGGGAGTCGAGC
>REDE01000034.1 GCA_007693635.1 Flavobacteriales bacterium
ATCATACAAGCCTACGATCAAAACAACCAACTCATTTATAACGGCAAAATACAACTGTAAATGAACTTGGTTGCCAACACATTAAAGCACCTACTCCGCGCCACTATTTGGTGCGGAGTGAGTGCTTTTTTATGTTCTACACTTAGTGCTCAAAATCTGATCAAAAATCCGGGATTTGAAGATTTTGCAACCAACCAACCCAATCGGTTTTTAGATACCTCAACAACAACTTTTAATAATATTCTATACTGGCGGTCGGCTACCTTTGACCAAATGCCTGGACTAGTAGGGCCTTTCAATAGGAGCTCAACTACTGTTAACCCAAACTCTGGAGATTGTCATATTTATTTAAGCTCAGGACTAAATTACAATTCAAACGGAAGAATCAAATTGTTTATTCAAGGAATACTCATAGACACCCTGAAAAAGAATTGTTCGTACTTGTTTTCATTCTACTTTCAGCCCAGAGGACGTTTAATTCCTTTACCCGATGCCGATTCACTGCACTGTACAAATAACCGATTAGGATTTTACTTTTCTAAGGAACCGGTGTCCGACACTGCGGGAATTTCATCTAGCGGTAGAGAACGATGGACGCATACAATTCGCCACTTCGACAGTTTACAAATCATCCCGCAGGTAGCTATTCCAACGGATACATTTTATACCGACACCAGTAACTACACCTACTTTGAGCAATCCTTTATAGCTGAAGGAGGAGAGCAATACATTACCATGGGAAATTTTTTCCCCATAGAACAAACCTTATACAAAAACCTCTACACAAACACTGTATTCTCAACATATCTCGACGATACGACCATTAACCAAGTAAGTTTATGGCATATCGACGACCTCTCTCTCGAGCTCATCCCCCAGCCCAATCAAGCCTTCACCCACAGTCCCGACACCAACATCTGTCCCGGTGAAAGTATTGAGCTCTTTGCCCGTTTGGAAGTACCCGGAAACTACCTCTGGAGCACCGGAGATACTACGCCCACCATTAGCGTAACCGAAGCGGGAGTGTATTCCGTTACCGCCAGTTGTCCGTGTGGTCTGGAATACACCGCAGAAATTACGGTAGAAGCTTTAAATCCTCTACCGAACATTGATGTAAACGACACCAACATCTGTGAGAACATAGGGCATATTCTCATCAATCTACCCCCAGAGGTCGATTATTACCTAAACGGTGAAAAACAGAGCAATAGCATCATGATTTCAGCTGAAGGTAGTTATGCACTCATCGCTAAAAATCAATGTGAAGAAAAATCTTTTGACTTTAATGTCGGTGTTATACCCTGTGATTTCACCATGTACATTCCCAACGCCTTTACCCCCAATAGCGACGGACGAAACGATTGTTATCGCATAGCCGCCAGCAACATTTACCACTTCCAAATTCGCATCTTCAACCGATGGGGACAAGAAGTTTTTGCCTCTACAGACCCCAACTTCTGCTGGGACGGCACGCTCAATGGAAGTCCTCTGCCCCAAGGTGTGTACACCTGCAGAATATCATTCTCTGATAACGAAATTGTTCCTCCTCAGCATGTACTACGGAATATTATACTGATTAGGTGAGGGTTAGGAGTTAAAATTTCTCTGGTAATTTTGCCATGGTGTGTTGCTGCACATCAATAGAAAATTTATGAATGAGCTGGAATACTTCGTGTACAAAACGAGCGTCAATTCCTAGATCTTTTCCTTGCTGCGTGCGGTCTCGAAGAATTTCAAACCATCTCGGGAATTGTAAAATAGTAATTCCTTTGTCTCGTTTCAATTCTCCAATTTTTTCTACTATGTCTTTTCGTCGAGAAAGAATCTCAACCATTTGGCGATCGATATCGTCAATCAATACCCTTAAGTTTTCAAGAGTTTGGTTGGTTTGTTCATCGGCACAATCTTCTTTACGTAAAATCAGCGAATCCAAGAGTGCGGCAACATCCTCGGGTAAAAGTTGTTGTTCTGCATCACTTAGGGCTTTTTCAGGTCGAAAATGAGATTCGATCATCAAGCCATTTAACTGTAAATCTAATGCTGTTTGAGAAACTTCAGCGATGTATGCTCGTTTACCGGAAATATGCGAGGGGTCGCAAATGATAGGAATATCTGGCCGCTCAGAGCGAAACTCAATACTCATTTCCCATTTAGGATCGTTGCGAAATGGGTTGATATTGTGCGCATAAAAGCCTCGATGAATAGCCGCTATTTGCCGTATCCCCACTCTTTCCAAACGCTCAATTGCACCTAGCCAAAGACCTAATTCAGGATGAATAGGATTTTTGACAAATACTGGGACATCGGCCCCGCGAAGCGCTTCGGCAATTTCTTGAACAAAAAAAGGATTTACCGTTGTCCTCGCACCAATCCACAGCATATTCACACCGGCATTTAAGGCTTGCTCTACGTGAAGCGCGTTGGCTACTTCGGTCATCACGGGAACCTGGTACGCCTCCCCCGCCCTGCGTAACCAAGAGAGCGCCGGGGCTCCAATCCCTTCAAAACTATCCGGACGCGTGCGTGGCTTCCATATTCCAGCCCGAATGGCGTGAACCTTTCCCGTTGCCATCAATGGTTCAACCGTGTTCATCAACTGCTCCTCACTTTCGGCACTGCATGGACCGCTGATGATGAGTGGTTGATTAACACCAATCTTGCCCTTAAATATCTCCCAATTATTAAACATAGTCATCGTATTCGTCAAGTTGTGCATTTTATTTTCGCAAAAAAGTTATTCGTTTTACCTAAATAACTTTCAAGCCTCAAATTGCTATTCAAAGCATTTGGCGATTTCTGTTTTTTGCTAAACCTAGGCTTGTGCGTTATTAAACAACTTTACACGTGTTTTCGTTTACAAAAATAGGTGCAATACTAATGCTGATTAATTTTTAAGCAAAAAAATAACTGTCGGGAGAATCCGCAAATAGATTTTCCCGACAGTTATGACAAATAAACCACAAAAAAATAACGTATTTAGTGCAACTAGCAGTGCGCTTCAAAGGCCTGTCGAAGGTTTTCAGCAATAAGTTCCGCTTGTCTTCCTTCGATATGATGGCGCTCAATCATGTGGACCAATTGGCCATCTTTAAACAAGGCCATACTTGGTGATGAAGGAGGAAACGGAGCCATCATGGCACGTGCGGTTGCAACTGCATCACGATCGTTACCAGCAAATGCCGTAAGAACCCTACTTGGCTTCTTCGATCCGCTAATGGCTAATTTTGCGGCTGGACGAGCGTTAGCCGCTGCGCATCCGCATACGGAGTTAATCACGACTAAAGTTGTTCCTTCTGCTTTGATTAAGGATTCCATCTCCTCAGCGGTTCTTACCTCTTGGAAACCGGCTTGCGTTAAATCAGCACGCATCGGGGCTATCATATCTTCTGGGTACATAGACTATCTTTTTTAATGAATGCTGCAAAAGTACGATGGAAAAACGAAAGTCCCATTAGTCATTTTTTGGCGAATTCGATTAATTGTTTCGATAAAATGCTCTAACATCATTGGTGAATTTTTTCAACTCCTCAGGAATCGTGTACATCATGTGACCGCCTTCGTAGTAGTGTGTTTGCACATTGTCGCGTAATTCGGGAGCTAAAAACATATGATTAACCGTATAATCGGTGGCAAAATACGGGGTAGCCAAATCGTAGTATCCACTACAAATCAACACCTTAAGACTATTGTTCTTGTGCATAGCGTCGCGAAGTGTTTCCGCAGTGTTTAGATAACGATTCTGGACATTGCCATAATTCCAAGGTCGGACGTTCCCCGTGAGGATCTCGTATACCGTCTCGTTCCATTGATAATTGAGTTTATTTCGCAAGTGATCATTGACAGCCATCGTATATGCACCGTAGATGGTTATACTGTAACTGGGATCGAAATCGTGACCATCACCCGCCGACTTTTTGTCGCGACCTTTTACCAAGGCATCGAACCTACCTAACGTGAAACCCTCTTCGCGAAGAAGTTCTTTGGTGAAAGTCCAGGTATTAAGTCTGTAATGATGACTAGCCAAAAATTCTGGAGACACCCCGGTATAGGCTGAAAGCTGTTCGCCCAACTGCTGTTTTTCTTCAACACTCAAACGGTCTCCTGCGTGAAGTTTTTGCGCATAAAAACCGAGCGCATATTGCTCAACCTCCGCGAGAAAGCTTTTTAGATTGGGGAAACGCTGTTTGTCAACTTTGTTATGAGCCCAAGCAGTTGCAGCAAAAGAAGGCAAAAACAGCACGTGTGGCAAATCATTACCCTCATGAAAGGCCAGCGTTTGAAAATTTAAAACGGCCGAGATCAGTACAATGCCATTCAGATACATTCCGTGACGATCTTGCAGATATCCTGATAATCCAGCTGCTCTGGTTGTGCCGTAACTTTCTCCAGCCAAATATTTTGGTGAGCTCCAACGATTGTGCGTTGAAACAAACTGACGAATAAAATCACCTACACTCGTAATATCTTCTTCGTATCCGGTAAATTGCGATTTAGACTCGCCCTCTTGTGGACGACTAAAGCCTGTTTCCATGGGATCAATAAATACCAGATCCGTTTCGCTGAGCCATGAGTATTCGTTATCTACAACCTTGTATGGCGGCGGCGGCGGAAGACCTTCATCGTTCATCACTACACGACGCGGACCTAAAGCCCCCATGTGCAACCACACGGAGCTAGAACCAGGTCCGCCGTTAAATACAAAAGTTATCGGACGATTGGCACCGGCATTTTCAACTGTATATGCTACATAAAAAATTCGCCCGGTACGCTTCCCTTGAGAATCATGAAGCACAAGATGACCCGCTTGCGCCTTATAATCAATACGCTTTCCTTCGATGCTAATTCGGTGCTGAGTCACTTCCGTACTTGGCCAGTTGCGTTTTACCTCAGTTTTATCTTGAGAAAAGAGATTTGGTGCTTTCAGGATTAAACTGATGAAAAATAAGCAGTAAAAAAATTTAGACCTCATAGTTTGATAGAATGATTGACAAATAAATTAATGGAAGCTGCGAAGTTAATTATTACCGCTGACCTAAGCAGAAAAAAATCCGGGAGCTTACTTTTGTAAATTCCCGGATATAAATCTGGACTCTCAAAACAAATCACGCCTAAACAAAGCGATTTATCTCTGCGATTACTCCTTAATCAGTTTTAGAGATTTTTTGGATGAACCTATTTCGAGAAAATAAACGCCCACCGGCAAATGAGTCGCCTGAACACTCTGCTCATTGTCGAGCAAACGACCAGAGGCTACTACTTTCCCGGCAACATCTCGAATAA
>REDE01000138.1 GCA_007693635.1 Flavobacteriales bacterium
CAAAACTGGTAAACAAAGCTTCGTAACCAAACATGAAGCGCAATTTACCTCCCATCATCACGCGCTCACCAAGGAGATTATAGAGGTGTTCGCGCTGAATAAACTGATTGAAATGAAAGTCGTTTCGCCAAACCCCATTGGTGTCTTGTTTTGCGATGGCGAGGTTATCCTCATAGTCTCTTAGACTGCGAAAGGTTGCGAATCCAGCGCCCGGATTAGATTTGTCGGTAAATTTCAATCGACGATTTGACGAATTTCTGCCAATTCCCCAATACTGAGCGTTGGGGTCTTCCCAGAAAACGGCATCGGCACGAAGGCGCCATTTTGAATCGAAGATATAGGGTGCATCGTATTTGAATTCGTAGCGCACTCTTCCATTCTCAAAAATGAAAAACTCTCCGGAAACGCGGTGGCGGTATGGCGTATATTCAAAGAATGGATCTTCCTTTTTGCAGTTGAAAAAGAGGAAGATATTACCTCCCGCTCCAAATCCGCGTATGGGGTCAAATTCTACTCGGGGAATTCCGGTGGCAAAAGTCCCTTCTTTTTTTTCTTCCAGCTCAAATGACGGTAATTTTTTACGGTCGTCAATGTAAAATGGCAGTTCGGCTCTTTGGAGCTGTTGTGCTTTTACAGCGGCAAATGCTGTAAGTAAGACTAAGATTGTGAGTAGTTTTTTCATGATTGAAAGGAGAAATTACAGATTTATAAAGTAAAAAAAATGGTTGCTACTCCAAAGTAGATTAGCAGTCCTGTGATATCTACAACGGTAGTAATTGCGGGGCTAGCAGCCACAGCGGGATCGCCTCCAAATCGCTTCACGAGCATGGGGAGTCCAGCTCCGATTACCGTAGCTGTAATTACCTGAAGCATTAGAGCAAACGAGATTACAGCGGCTATGGATTGCAGCGAGTATTGATCGGGTAAATCGGTTTCCCAAGAGAGGAAGAGTATTTTACCGTAGGCCAATAATCCCAAGCAAATCGAGAGTAAAACGGCGACCTTAGCTTCCTTCCAAATGATGCTTAGCCAATCGTTTAGTTTAATTTGGCCTAAAGCCAAAGCGCGCACCACAACTGTAGCCGCCTGACTGCCAGAATTCCCACCGGTATCTGCTACCATAGGCATGTAAAGAGCTAGGATTAGTAATGTCTCTAGTGCGTTTTCGTAGCTGTGAATAATAAGACCGGAAATAATGCCAAAGGCGGCAAGGGAGACAATCCAAACCACTCGTTTTTTAAAGTGTTGCCAACTGGTAGTATCGGCATAGTTGGTTTCTTGATTATCGGAGACGATACCCATAAACCTTTCCATATCTTCAGTATGTTCTGCGCGAATGACTTCAATGGCGTCGTCGTGGGTGACAATACCTAAGAGTTGGTTCTTAGAATTTACCACTGGAATGGCCAAGAGGTCGTAGCGCTCAATCTTATTAGCCACCGACTCACGGTCTTCATTGACTTCGGCAAAAACAAAATTGCTGAACATGATTTCTTGTATAAGCAAACTTGGACTTGCCAAAATCAAATCTTTAAGCGTAACGAAACCTTGGAGTATTTTGTCCTCATCGATTACGTAAATGTAATAGACCGTCCGTTTTGAAGGAGCTTGTTCACGGACCATTTCAATGGCTTCCTGACAAGTGATATTATGAGGAATTGCGGCAAAATCAGTGCTCATAATTCCCCCGGCGTTTTCCGGAGGATAGGCACTAAGCTGAATTACGTTATCGCGGATTTTTTTGGTCAAATACGGAAGGAGTCCGGCTTGTTCTTTTTGGGTTAAATGTTGAAACAAATCTGCGCGGTGTTCCGAGGGCATGTTTTCAAAAATGGGAGCAAAATGCTTCCGGGAGGTGTTTTGAAAAAGTTCTATCTGGCGAAGAACGGGGAACTCGGCGACAATTAAGCCTTGTTGCGTCTCCGAAAAATATCGCAAAAGCTCTATGAGATAGTCAATATCTAAACCTTGCAGTATCTCACCAACTTCAACAACTGGCATTTTTTTCATTACCGGTATGCAATCGATAACTTGGCTTATATGCTGAAAGTTATTTGCGAGTGCTTGAATATCCTTGTGATTCATGGCTAATCATTTACAGATTCTATAACTTCCCAACTAACTTCAGCTACACCGTATTCAATGGTTAGTGTACTAACCAGTTTTTCAATACTAGGGTCTTGTTTGCCATTAGCCAAAATATCCGCGTCGATAATACTGAGTTTGCGATCAACATCATCGCTGCTTTTTAGTGCTCGTAGTTGCAAATCGGAATTTGCTTTAACAGCGTTGAGTATTTGAATACGGAGGTGATTCTCAACGTTTTCTTTACAGCAAATACTAATTCGGTAAATTGGCGTACTTGAAGTCTCTTCGGAGTTAAATGTAAATCGGTTCATAAGCATTCCTATTGGCCGCAAGCCAATGTGAGTCAAAGAAATTGCCACAGCAGTAAGTGCAGACTCCATGTAGAGTCCTGCACCTGCGAGGGAACCAACTGCTGCGGAACACCAAATAGTTGCTGCGGTGTTGAGTCCTTGAACATTGAGTCCGGTTTTCATAATTACACCAGCACCCAAAAACCCAATACCCGTAACAATTTGACCGGCTACCCTTGAAGGATCGCCGCTGTATGTGGAAGCATCGCTACCAAAAGCTGTCAAAGAAGAAGATAGCAGAATAAATGAGGCCGCTCCCAGAGAAACCAAGGTATTGGTGCGTAATCCCGCACTCTTTTGACGGTACTGACGCTCGAGTCCGACTAGCGCCCCAAATAAAAAGGCCCAACCGAGACGAGAAGCAAATATCCAGATCGTCATAACGTAAACATTTTAGAAATTCTACGCTGAAAATCGTTCTAAAACGAAGAGTTTTCCTGAGCATTTTTCAACGCAACAAAGGGGAGAGTCTCTATTGCGTAGTCATGATGCGAGTGAAAAATTTCGTGAGTAAAAGATGATTTTCTCTCAGCACAATCGAAACGATCATGGGAAAGTTCACTATTGCTATGATTCCCCTGGAATTCGTCGGTTTCTAAACGATCTTTATAAACAATCGTGGAATCCCGTCTAGCAGTATTGCGGTAAGACTTATTTTTTATCCACGAAGAAAGAACAGACTTAGACCGGATGTCTAAAGCGTCGTTCGCATGCGTTGGTTCAAATGATTTTTTCATAATAAATTGGTGTTAGGGTGCAACGCAACACCAATTTATAGTGCTATCGTTACACCGGAAATGACGGAGGTTTACTGTCGTAGTCCATGTGTATTAATTTTAACGGTGCAAAAATAGGCCACTAAACTCTTGTCTAGAATTAGAAGAGTTTTAGGAAAGCATTAGAAAAAAATTAGAGGTGCGGGGCCTGTAGTAACCTTAAAGATTGGCTTTGATGTCTTTAGCCAATTGCGCAAGTTGATCTTGGGAAATACCCTGTAATGGTTGCGAAAAATCCATATCACCTTCTCGTTGGATGGGGATGAGATGGATATGCGCGTGTGGCACTTCTAGACCGTAAACGGTTACGCCAATACGATTGCAGGGAACCGTTTTCTCGAGGGCTGAAGCAATGTGTCGTGCAAACTGCCAGAGTTGCGTATAGGGCTCCTCTGGGAGTTCGAATAATTTATCCACTTCGTATTTAGGCACAACCAAGACGTGCCCTATTTGGAGCGGACGAATATCCATAAAAGCAATCGCCCACTGATTCTCATCAACAATGTGGGCGGGTATTTCCCGTGCAATAATGCGCGAAAATATGCTAGACATGGATTATACGATTTTAATTTCGACTATTTCGAATGATATCGTGCCATTTGGAACCTGAATGGAGGCTTCTTCCCCGACTTTCTTACCAAGTAATCCTTGTCCGATGGGACTATTCACGGAAATTTTTCCCGCCTTCAAATCGGCCTCAGATTCACTAACCAGCGTATACGTCATCGTTGCACCATTGGCTTTATTCTTCAAAGTAACGGTAGATAAAACCATAACTTTTGAAGTATCCATTTGTGATTTATCGAGAATTCGCGCGTTGGCAAGCAGATCTTCCATTTTAGAGATCTTCAATTCTAGGAGGCCCTGCGCTTCTTTCGCAGCATCGTACTCCGCATTTTCTGAAAGATCACCCTTATCGCGCGCTTCGGCAATTTGTTGGGAAATTTTCGGACGCTCAACAGATTTCAGTTGATCAAGCTCTTGTCTTAATTTATTGAGGCCTTCTGGGGTGTAATATGATACTTTTGACATAGCCGAAATGGGAATTTACTCGATTGAAAATAAGTGCATAAAAAAAGACCACTAAACATGGTCTTTTTAATGGGACAAAGATAGGGTGAATTTTTAAAACATCACACGAATACCTGTACTATACGTTCCGGCGAAAGGGGCACGCGTTGCACGGAAAGCGAAGTCGAGTGCAAAACGTGTATTATCATCCTCTGCTAGCGGTAAATCAACCGACAAACCTGTAGCAAAACCTGTAAAGGCGGTGGTATTTAAGCCATCAACGCGATTATCAAAAAAGATGTAACCTGCGCGGAGCATAAACTTCTCTTGAAAAGCAAACTCACCTCCAATGTGATACTCATCCTTTTGGAAAGAGTTAGAATTAAAAGTACCCATGACGGTTAAACGAAGATCGGTACCCATATCGAAGTCGTATGCACCACCAAGATTAAGGGTTGAAGGTAACTCGAACGCAGCCGAGCGACTTTGCCAACTCTGAGAATAACCTTGACCAGGAACAGGTAGAGTAACATCAAAACCGTCACCACTAAAAGCTACGGATGGCCCGATATTTTTCAGGTTGATACCAAATCGAATGTGCTTGCGGTCACCGGTAACGTACTGAACACCAGCATCGATACACAATGCGGTAGCAGAAAGGTTACTCAGGTTTTGATTAAAGACCTTTAGGACCACACCACCAAAAATAGATTCCGTAAACTTCTGAGCGTACGAAGCGGTGATGATTGATGTTGCAGGACTAAAAGTACCCAATCCACCATCTGGATTATTAACGGTACGAATGTCGATATCACCGTAATTGACTGAAGTGAGGGACAAGCCTAAAACTCCATTTGTACCTACTTTTTGAGTAAGTCCAAAAGCATTAATAAACATGTCGGCACCTACCAACCATTGGGTATTTGTAAAGGCAACCTCCGTTCCCTCGGTAAAGGCAGTACCCGCAACATTCATAAAAATCGCTTCGACACCGCGAGCCCCAGCAACGTTGGCACTATTCATACCGGCATTCATTGCCCAGGGGTTAATCAGAAGTTCTGAAGCACCGGCGGAACCCACACGTTGTGGGTTACCGGCAAATACGGGCAAGGTGGCTATGGAAAGGGCCAAGCCCAAAACCTTTAGTGGTTTAATCATAACGCTATCTTCTTGAAATAATATTATTAAAACGCGTTGAGGTCAACAGGGCGCATTGCACCAAACCATTTAACTACTTTTTGTCCAATATCACCGGCATCTATATGTATGATATAAACACCACTGGTGATTGGCACTCCATAATCGTTGCGAAGATCCCA
This sequence comes from Flavobacteriales bacterium, assembly GCA_007693635.1. Lineage (GTDB taxonomy): Bacteria > Bacteroidota > Bacteroidia > Flavobacteriales > Schleiferiaceae > CSBr16-58. The sequence continues at coordinate 5,545 of REDE01000138.1, forward strand.
CAGGATGCTGGTATCTGTATTGTCTTTACGAAGCGTACGGATTAATGTACCGCTGGTTGTAAAGATATTGATATTACAACGAATAGGAAGGTTGATAATTTTCACTAAATTATCTAGCTGACTGTTTTCGTATAACGAGAACGCATAGTATGGGTTTGGAACGACACCGATTAGATTGAGCGCGTTGGTAGCTACTTGACGAACGTTTTCGCTAGAAGCAATATCACGTGTACTGAATTCAAAGAGTGAAAATCCATCATTCAAGTTATCCGCGGTTTCAAATCTAGTGAACGCACGATTAAAGCGGAGTTTGATACGGACCTCAGCTGGCAATTCACCGTAAGGATTCGTATTGGCAAATCCGGGATTCAAAATAGGAATATTCACAAACTGTACCGCATCCCAGAAATCACGCTTGTTCGTACCGGTAAAGCTCTGAAGCATGCTGTACAGAGGATGATCCGCAGGATTATCACCCTGATAGCTATTATCTACAAGATTTACTCCCACACGACGCTCTGCGCGGAACACGTACAAGAAGTGCATACCGCCCATAGAGATATCGAAACGACGGAATAGATTTGCTGTTGGGTTCCAAAGCATATCGTTACCGTTTTCACTTTCCAACCAAGTATTTTCACCGAAAGCCATATTCAAACGACGACCGGTTTCAATATCAATGGCGTAACCAGGGAAATAAGACCATCCCGCGTGATCAGGATTCGTGCTACGAACCAACTCACCATTAACCAAATCCCAACCAGCTGCTGTGCGTTGATCATGTTTTTCGACTCCATCAGCAGACTGAATCGGATCTTCCTGAATCTCAAATACCGGTACGCGAGTCCACTTAGAACGATCTTCGGTAATCACAACATCAATCGAACGGGAATTCAATAATGATTGTGTAGTATTCCAAGCAGAGCCACTGAAGGCAGGGCCAAAACCTTGAGAAAAGTCATCAAAATCTTGACGCAAGCGACTTACCAATCCGTAAGGCGCCCATGTCCTCCCAGCAAGATTCCAAAGATCACAAGGATCGGAAATACGATCGGTATAGGTTCTTTGTGCAGTGGCAGCAGAATTAAGTGTATTCGTACCAGCCAAAATCCAATTTCGAGGGGTAAACGAGTTATCACTCGATACTCCGGATAGCCAAGGACGGTTACTAGGTGTATGAATTACACGTGAGCCCACAACACCAGCACCGAAGTTACAATCCTCATCTTGTCCAGGGTTACGCACGTTACGCACATTAACCGAGAGACCTAATTCAGCAATAATTTGCTCATTGTCAAAAGAAATGGTCGTGTCAGAAAGAATACCTCCTTGCGGATTAATATCCGTAGCACCCAAGACCTTCATTTCACCATCTTCTTCGTAAACACCCTCAAGGAGCCACTTTGCAGTGCGGCTACGAACGGTGTCGCGACCTGGTTCAACTTGACCAATGATTTTCAAAGTAAAATCACCCGGGCGAACGTTCTTAGGGTTAACAACCTTTACGTTGATAGGACCAGCATTGCGCTGATAAGTTAGGTTGTCGACACGGAAATCGCGCACAATAGCATCTTCAGAGGCTGTGGTCAAATCGAGGAAACGACCCATATTACCTAAACCATCCTTACGCGTAATTTCGGGAGAATCTCCATAACGAGAGCGAATAACCAATCCATCACGCTCTGGTGAAGTCTTACGAGGTACAGCAACCACCGCAGAGTTTGATCCACCAAAAGCATTACGACGACCCGCCAAATAAGGTGTTTGTTGAGTCAAGTCTGGCTCAATCGGATCAAATTCACGGAACTGATTCACCGCGTAGGCAATGACAAAGAAGTAGTACTCTCTATGATTGATAAGGGTACGATCGACTTCAGAAGAGAACGCGTCTTCCGTAACACGGAAAGTGGTTCTGATTCCTTGATTCTCCGCACGGATAGTCATATCCTGAGGAATAAAAGCGTTGTTCAACTCCGGCGCACGGGTAAAGTTAATCAGTTGTGAATGCTGATTACGCAAGTCACACTGAAAGACCAAACGCGAAAGATCCGGATTATACAAATCGGCAGCGGTAACTTGAGAATTACGGAACTGGAAGATTTGGAAACCTTCAAAAACGTAATCAAAGTAACCCGCCTGGCGAGCTGAATCAATAATTGCTGGATCACCATTCCAACCTGGTTGCTCAACAATTAATGGATCAGTCTGACGATAAGAGAAATTGTAGTTGTTAGAAGTAGTTGGGTATGACAATTTAAGGATCAACTCATTCTCCAATTCAACGATACTCACCAGTGGAGCATCAGGTCCGTCGAGGATTTGGAAACAGTTGTCGAAAAGGTTTTGCGCTTTGTCATCCGCAATTTTCAATAGCTCAACAGACGCGTAAGGATCAGGATTCAAGAAATCACGAGCCCATACTGCACCAGTTGTAATAAAGTTAAGGGCACCTGGTAAAAGGGTAAAAGGACCAGCACAGTGCAAACCACGTTTATCAGCTAAGTTAGCAGGAGACTCATACCAGCCTCCATTTGGCCAAGGCTCAAACGGTGGGAATGTACCGTGAGGAAAAAGGTTTTCAGTTGAACGAGCAGTCTGAGTAGTGTCATGGGTTGAACCAGGGAAAGCAAATAATGTGCGAATGGCAGAAGCATCATTTGGCGCATATCCACTTCCATTGCCTGTGCTACCACGACCAGCTGATGTTGTGTAAACAAGAGGTGAATCGTCTTTCCAGCGACTTTGGAGATAACTGTAGAAGTGTACATCAAACCGCGGATCGGTCATGGCATCAATGTTCCATTGACCAGAATTATTGTAGTACATAAAACCACTCATAATAATACGCTCGTTGATACCAAGATCCGGATTCTCAGGAATACAGTTTCCTGCACTATCACGAACTGCATCTAAACATCCATCCTTATCGTTATCTAAACCGTCAAAATAATCAGCAAAAGGGCCTTGAAAAAAGTCGAATCCGATAGCGGGAGGATTGGGGCCATAACCAAGAGGACCCGCATCGATTAGTTCAGCATTGTAGCAATATCCTAATCCACGAGGAATATCACAACCAATCAAGTCATCAACTGGGTTACCCAAATCCGGGTCAAACCAAGTTCCAAAAAAGGTATTTGTAAGAGAGAATGTTGACTTGTTGAGAATACGGTAATTGTAAAACGTCATGTTATTGATCTCGTCATTCGTGCTAAAAGCAAAAGCTTGTGCACGGATTTCAAAACCAAGTGAAGCCGCTTGAGTTTCAGTGTGTACATTACCACGGTCATTATAAACCCACCACAGGGTACGGTCACCATATAATACATCAATTTCTTTCAGACGGCAATCGTACTGACGGTCAAGGTCGAAACCGGGGTAGTCAACATTAGGATCATACAAACCATCACCATCCATATCTTCAAACGGAGCCAAACGGAATGGCAAAGGAAAATCGAAATCACGGATACCATTTCCTGGCCAGTCTCTAATAACAACAGGAATTTCATAATTTGGGAACTGAATTGCCAGATCGCAATCAGGATCACTTTGGCAACTAATCCACGCACGGTGAATTTCGACTTGCTCGCGGTCAATGATCCAAAAACGGTCATACTCGTCGCACGTTACTGAGGTCACTGAAGCCGTACCGTCGTCGGTAAGCGGGCCAGGCCAGAAATCGTTACCACGCTGACGATACGTCATTGCGGCCAACTTAAGTTGAGATCCCTCATCCAAACCACCAAGCCATAAAGCACCGGCAAACATAGAGTGGCGATTGCTTCCCTTAGGGACTTCATAACGAGGTTGACCCGTGAGGTTCCACCACATATCACCAGCCGCTAAAACACGAGCCCGAACGTTGTTCAGGTCGAGGTCGGCTTGTGCACGCGCAGGACTACAAAGGTCGTTCATAGTGCGTTTAACAACCTTTCGGTTGTCGGTTTTCAAACCACCGATTTCGGCAGCAAAAACCGATGTTTCAAAGGCAAAAAATGCCAGAAACAACGTCAGCAGGTATATACGATTCTGTTTCATAACCGTTTGATTTAAATTGTAATTAGAGTGTCATCAAGATACCCAATCGAATACGACGGGGAAGTGAGAAGTTAAAAGGGTTAAGCATACGAGCACGATACAAATCCGCATACGCCTCAGCACTTACTGCCTGAGCGATTACGTCACGTGCACGGTTAGAAGTTAAATATCCGTCATCATCGGCAGAACCGGTAAAGCCATATACGTTAAGAACGTTCATATTATCAAAAACGTTCAATACTTGAAGATATACGTCGACATTGCTTCTACGTCCACCTTCTTTCCACTGAACGTCAAATACCTTGTTGATTCGCATATCTGCGCGATACTGCCAAGGAAGACGAGATCCGTTGATTTGACCGGCAACAGGAACAGCACCTGAAGGATCCTGAGTAAGTGGGAAAGCAAACTGACGACGAGTAAACGGCGTACCAGCGTTAGCATTCATTACGAAGTTAACACCCGCATTTTCAAACACACGCTTGTTCCACCATACAGGTCCATTGTAGTTCTTACCTGATCCGTAGCGATAGTCAATACGGAAAGTAGCCTGGTGACGAGAGTCAAAGCTCATTGGTAAAATAAAACGGATATTTGGCTGCTCTGTACGGGCAAGGTTCAAAGAAGTGTTAGGTCCAGAACCCGTACCATCAGCAAACTGCAAGGTATAGTTCGCAAATACGGTGATGTTCTTATAACGACGAAGGTCATATTCCAAAGAGAAACCTTTTACTGTAGAAAAGTCGTCGTTAGCATATGTGATATACGTTCCAGGATAAGCAGCTACCAAAGCAACCGTTTGCATCATGTCACGCATCTCGCGATAGAAACCCGAGATTTTCATAGAGCTGCGACGGGTAAGAACTTGTGTAAAACCAAGTTCGTAGTCCGTTGTACGTTGTGGAAGCAAGTTCGGGTTAGGAATTGGTGAGTTTGCGTTTTTCAAAACCTCCAACTCAAGGTAATTGATCGGATTGAAAATTGACAATAATGGATCCGGACGTTGTGCTAGTACATCATAATGTGCGAAGAACAAAGCCTCATCAGAAATTGGGAAGTTAAAGTTGATACGTGGCATCACAACTACCTGAGGAGTGTAGTCGGTAAAAGAACGCGCATCCAACTGCATGTTGTTAGGATCTTCACTAAATAACGGACGAACATTTCCGCCACCTGCGTCAGCTACATCTTTCGGGTTAGGAAGGAAACGACCGTCCGGACCGTACCAGTTTCTTCCGCTACGGAAGCCAACGATAGTGGGTGTCTCGCTTGAATTTAGGTAATTGTAATCACGAACGTAAACTGTGTAATCATCACCAATGTTTTGGGGTATACCTTCACGACTTACATTTCTAAATATACCTTGTCCCAAATCACCAACGGTATTAGCTGGGTACAATAAGAAAGGATCTCTCAGAACAGGTTGATTTAAGTCGAAACGGTCAACACGTAAACCAACGTTAAAGCGTAGGTCATTAAATGTAAACTGATCTTGGATATAACCTGCGATATAGATTGGAGCAAAAGCGCCAATAGGACGAGCAAGAGTTCCATCATCATTACGCTGTGTAAAGAAATCCTCGATTGTTGGACGACCAGATTGAATGCGACCGGTGTGATCGAAACCGTAGTAGTTCACCAAACGAGTACCTGAAAGGTTAATCAACTGATCGGCTGAGAACATACTGAGCTCAAATGCCGATGGATCATATTCGTCAATATTGATGAAGTCCAAACCTCTTTCATCCAAGCCTTGGGAGGCTCTAAATCTACGGGTAAACGCATTAGTTGCGAAATCAGTTTCCGAGAAAAGTCGTGGATACAATATAGTATCTTGAAAAACTCCATTAGCATCAAAAATTGGCATAGGACTATCAAAGTCGAATTCATTGATGTGGTTGTTTTGCAACAAACGCATCTGATTCCACAAGCCTGTTCCGGAAACGCTGAAGAAGCGGTCGAAACGCTGCTCGTACTCAAAACCTACGATGAGAGAGTGCGACTTGATATCAAAGGTTGAAGAACCCGTAATACGAAACTGAGAGTTCATACCATTTTGAAAGCCGGTTTGTACCGCTCCAACGTTGCCCCAAATACCTCCATAAACCTGTTGTGGAAGGTCACCGTTCAATAGACCACGGCCCTGGCGAATTGCGGTAAACGTACGTGTGTTACCCAAAGCAGGGTTCTCGTTGACGGCACGGTAGAAATAATCTGTGTAAGCAGCAAGCACTGGATTGAACGCACTTGGAGTAAAGCGAATGAGTGTATCCTGAGGAGCGACAGATCTCCAGCCAAATAGACCGGTAGACTCATCTTCACCAAGCGCATAGAAGAATGTGCTAAAACGCTCAAAAGTACCCACGTGGCCATAAGCGAATATATTGTCTTGATGACGTGGATCTTGAACCTTACGTAAGTTACGAGTATAGTCAACTTGCAAGCTAACGAAAGCATTTTGAATCAAGCTCGTTTTTCCACCAGCTTCAGCATCGGTTTTAAAACGGTGCGTAATACGAGCAAATCCCGCGTAGTCATAATTGATAAACTCGGGGAAGTTGTCGTAATTAAAGAGTGATTGGGCAAAACTCGTATTTGCACCACGAGAGTGAACAAATCGACCACCAAATCCAAGATTTGTCTGCTCAGAAAGCGCAACGTTCAGGTTACCCGAAACACGAATGTTATTTTGTTGAGCATTCAAACGAGCGGGGATTTCCTCCAAATCAGCGGCGGTAACGAACTCCGCATTGTAAAGTACTCCATCACCAATACCGGAAGGACGAACAGGCACACGACGAATCTCGTCAAGTAGATCTGGATTAACTCTGAATATAGGGGTATTGGCTGGACGAGGGTCGTTTTCGTATTGGAATTCACCTGCAAGTAGGAATCCAATAATCGGGCGATTAGAGCCTTTCTTCTTCAATAGCGGACCACCTAAAGTAAGTGCCGCCAAGTTATAATGATAGGCATCAAAAGGGGAGGAGGTCAAAATCTCCGCTTGTCCAAAATAAACAGGAGAAGGACCTTTCGTAGTAGTCGCAATAATACCCCCGGTTGCATCACCGTACTGAGCGGGCATACCACCCGTGTAAACCTCTTGCTGCTGAATAGCTGCCTGAGGTAATTGAAGAGAACCACGAACCTTCACACCATCGATGAAGTAAACCGTTGCACTTGCACGAGCACCACGAATATTTGGTGCCTGACCATCGTCCGCTGCGTATACACCGGCAGCCTGAACAGCGATGTTGGCAATATCACGAATCGCCATCGCCTCAATTTCCTTCGCCGTGACCGTAGTCTTAACGTCAGTTGTGATGAGTGGCTTCTCATATATAATGACATCCACCGCGTCCAAGATAGCAGATTCTTCTCGCATGGAGAAGTTCTGAATGGTTGGAACGTTAGGCTTTATAAAAATCCCTTCCATGCGGATCTTTTGGAAACCCACGAAGGAAATCTCTACATTATAAGAACCCGGATCAAGCGGGTTAATGTTGTAGTTTCCGTTTTCGTCGGCATCCTGTGATCGAAGGACATTATCCCCCTCATCTTTCACAACGATTGTTGCAAATCCAACGGGTAGACCAGAGGCCGCTTCCTTCACTGTTCCACGAAGTGAACCGGGACGTTGCTGGGCGAAGGCCAAGAAAGTACTGCAAATAAATAGCAGACTCAGTAATTTTTTAATCATGTATCCTACGTATTAAAGTCGGGCGATTAGCAACGGTAAAATAACAGTATATTTTTCTAGTAACCAAAAGAGGTGTTAATTTTTTTTGAAACCACCTTTTAACATTCTGATAATGTATTGTTTTTTGACGAATATACGTTACTTTTGAACCCTGAATTTGGCATACATTGTAGTATTTGTACCCGATATTTTCGCGGGTTTAACACTTAAAATGCGTAATATTTCCTAAAACAGCGTGCATGAATAAGCATTTTGTCTTCGTTTTTCTGGTCTCCTTATTGGCAATATCCTGCAAAAGGGAGCGACACCCCGTTCCCGAGGTATTTGTCGATGCCTATATTCCTTTAAATATTCCGAGCAGTCTTCCTTTGATGTCGCCCGGTGGAGCAATTTACCATGAAGGCGGTTATAAAGGTCTCATAATATACAGAAGAATGCTTTCTAATTCGTCTGATGATTTTGCCGCCTACGACAGAGCTTGTCCGAACGACTGGGAACGCACCTGCGGAAGAATAAATATTTCCAACGACATGCAATTTGGATACTGTGGTTGCGACACAGCACAATATTTACTGTACGACGGAAGTGCTGTAGGCGATAATCAAAGCGTGCCGCTTAAATTTTACCGCGTACAATTTCTTGGAAATACATTACGGGTATTCAACTAAATACCCGCAATGTAAATTACTATGCTTTACTCGTCAAAAGAAATTACTACCTCTGAACTTCTAGGATGTGTTTGGCACGTTAAAACGTATCCATCCTCAACCTCCTCCGGCTCAAGAGCGTAGTTCATATCCATTTCTACTTCGCCCTTAATAACTCGTGCTCGGCAAGTACAACACACTGCTCCCTTGCAGCTAAAAGGAACATCAGCTCCGGCGTCGGTCGCTGCATCGGTAATGGTCCGACCATCATAAGCGAGTTCAAAGTGCGTTTCTTCACCATCTAATATGACGGTGACTTGGGAAAGATTTTCGGCTTTAGGTTTTAAGACTTCCTGTGCTTTTTCGTTAGACTGCTTATTCGTAGTTTCCGCAGAGGTAGTAAAGAGTTCAAAACGAATATTTTCCTTAGCAACACCTAGTTCTCCAAGCGTATCTTTAACAGTATGTATCATTTGTTCAGGGCCACAAATAAAGTAAGCATCTACTTTTTTTGGTTCAAAAAACCGCTCAGCAAAAAGTTTTACCTTGGTCGCATCAATATGACCGCGAGTCGTATCGGAACCTTGATCTTCTCTACTAAGAATATGATTTACTCGTAGGCGATCCATGAAACGGTTTTTAAGCGCATCGATTTCATCACGAAAAATGATACTGCCTGTAGTTCGATTTCCAAAGTAAAGTGTAAATGTGCTCTTGGGCTCCAATTCCAAAATGGTTTTCATCAAACTCATAATAGGTGTGATTCCCGAACCAGCAGCAAATGCAACATAAGAACGAGCTGCCTTTTCGTCAATACTTGTCGTGAAAGTCCCTTCAGGAGTCATGACTTGCAATTCATCACCAACTTTCAACTCAGAATTAGCATAAGTGGAAAATACACCACCATCCAACTTCTTTACCGCTACGCGTAAATCTTCGTTGAGAGGTGAACTGCAAATAGAGTACGAACGTCGAACATCTTGTCCGCCAATTTCGGTACGCAAAGTGAGGTATTGACCCGGTAAAAAAGCGTAGTTCGATCGCAAATCCTCTGGCAATTCAAAAGCAATGGACACCGACTCGTCGGTCTCTCTCTTGATATCCTTGATTTTTAGTACATGAAATGTTGGACGAGAACGTTCCGTGGTCGTCTTCAACAAATTGTTTGTGTTATCGTTGTTCTTTTTGAATGAGAAAAAACGCATATAAGAAAGTTTTTCAGTTAAACGAACATTTAAATTATCATACCGACTATTACGGCGGTGAAAAGTGAGGCCATCGTTCCCGCAAGTAAAGCTCGGATACCCAATCGACTCAAATCACTACGGCGAGAAGGAGCCAATGCACCTATACCACCAATTTGAATTCCGATGCTTGCAAAGTTACTGAAGCCGCACAGTATATATGTAGCAATTACTACACTTTTCTTTTGGGCAAACATACCTGCTTCCATCATTTCGCCTAGAGAAACGTACGCTACAAACTCGTTGAGAATGGTTTTTTCGCCCAGCAATTGCCCCACCAGTACTACGTCTTCTTTTGCAACCCCCATAAGCCAGGTAAGGGGTGCTAAAGTATAACCCAAAATAGCCTGTAAAGTTAAACCATCATATTGTCCGTTCGAAATGGAGACAATCCACTCATTAATGCCGGTGAAACCTCCGAGAACATCACGGAAAAAAGCATTGAACATGTAAATGAAAGCAATGAAGACCAATAACATAGCACCAACATTGATTGCTAACTTCAGACCATCGGTGGTACCATTTGAAATCGCTTCTAAAGCATTACTCCCCATGGAATCGGAGCTAACGTGAGCCTCTTCTCTTACAGGTTGAGTTTCTGGATAAAGCATTTTTGCAGAAATAATAGCTGCCGGAGCGCTCATAACCGATGCGGCAATCAGGTGTTTGGCAAAGAATACCTGTGAGGCAACATCTACTCCTCCCAAAAATCCGATGTAAGCCGCCAACACTCCACCCGCGATGGTTGCCATACCGCCACTCATGACGCATAATAACTCGGAGTTGGTCATGCGTTCCAGATAGGGTTTGATCAAAAGCGGGGATTCGGTTTGCCCGAGAAAAATATTACCGGCGGCGGACAAACTTTCCGCGCCTGATAATTTAAATGTGCGACGCATCAGCCAAGCAAAGGCTAAAACTACTTTTTGTAAAATGCCAAAGTAAAAAAGTAGACTCGTTAATGCCGAGAAGAAAATGACGGTTGGCAAGACTTGAAAAGCGAAAATATATCCAAATGAATCCGTGTTCTGAATCAGTGATCCAAATAAAAATTCAGCTCCGTATCGGGAAAACGAAAGAATCGTAACAAAGACCTTGCTGACACTTTCAAAACCATCACGGACCCATCCGAGTTTGAGAATGGCAAGGGCAAAAACAATTTGCACACTTAATCCTTTGGCGACCAAAGACCATTTGATCTTTCTGCGGTTATTGGAAAAAACAAAACCCATTAAAATCAATACAGTAATCCCCATCATTCCTTTTACCGCAGCGGTCCAGTGCCAATCGTCATGTGGTGGAAGGATTTCACTTTGTCTTGACTTGGATACAAAGACATACTGAACCCCAGACTCGTGGAGAATGAGCGTATCATTGGCGAAAGTCAATTTATATTTCCTCAATGTATCGCTAGGAACGGAGTATTTGAGGAACAAGGTGTCATCAGCGACTTGATAGGTGCCTACGGCGCGCAGTGATTTTGCCTGCAAAGCGTACTCAAAGGTTCCATTGTCAAAAAATTCTAAGGAATCACTATCGTCAACGGCAAATAAAGGAATCCCCGTGGTTGAATCTATGATGGAAGCGAAAGTATAAGACCCGGGAATTGTTGAAGGATTTTCTAAGGGTGAGGCCCAGGCGTTAATTCCAGTGAGAAAAACAAAAAGTACCCCGAATATCCTCATCGTTACGAAGTGTTGTAGCATTTGAATAAGTCGATGTTCAACCGGCTTGATGTGTATCCAATTCATTATTTATTCGGTTGAGACGTTCTTTCTCATACATTTATCTGCAATTGGATTAGCCTTTATGATTGATGAGAAAATGGATTTTCATTAGAGTCGCTTGGGGTATCTTAGTTAATGAGAATAGCGGTCGATTTCGTCACGAATACGGGCTGCTCTTTCGTAATCTTCATTTTGAACCGCTTCTTCCATTTCTTTATGCAGTTGCTCTAATGACTTGGAAGGTTTACTTTGAGCTGCGGTCGCCGGATTGGTTCTTGAATCAGATTTATCATCGAGAACAACACCTGCTTTATCCAAAATAGAGTGGTATGTATAAATTGGTGCTTGAAATCGAATAGCCAGGGCTACAGCGTCGGAGGTTCGGGCATCCAGAACTATTTCTTGACCTTGGTGGTCAAACACCATCATAGAATAAAACACGCCTTCCTTGAGATCGTGGATCAGGACCTCCTTCAAGGTCGTTTGTAGGTTTTCCGCAAAGGTGCAAAAAAGATCGTGGGTAAGCGGACGTGGTGGTTCGACTTCTTTTTCCAGCGCTATGGCGATAGATTGTGCTTCAAAACCACCGATAATTACCGGCAATCGTCGGTTTCCCCCCTCTTCGCCAAGCACGAGTGCGTAAGCGCCACTTTGGGTTTGACTGTAAGAAAGGCCTTTTATGGCCAACTGTACCTTGTCACTCATAGATTTAATTCAGAAACGCAAAATGATTTTCGAGTGTAGAGGGAGTGTTTCGATTATTGCAATAATAAAAAAATTCCCGCAGAGCACTTTACAGCACGCTGCGGGAATGCAATATTAGTTATCAGCTTTAAATTTACGGATAGCTTCGGTCAGTTTTGGCACGACTTCAAAGGCGTCACCAACAATCCCATAATCAGCTGCCTTAAAGAAGGGCGCTTCGTTATCGGTGTTGATTACGACAATTTTCTTACTCGCACTCACTCCTGCCAAATGTTGAATGGCACCAGAAATTCCAATGGCAATATATAAATTGGGATTGATAGCGATTCCTGTTTGTCCAACGTGCTCACTATGCGGTCTCCAACCCATATCACTTACCGGCTTGCTACAAGCGGTGGAAGCACCAAGAGCCTCTGCCAAATCTTCAATGAGATTCCAATTCGAAGCGTCTTTTAATCCACGACCCGCTGAAACAACCATTTCTGCCTCTGGAAGTGGGATTTTACCCTTCACTCGATCTACATCAAGTACTTTTACTTCGGCTACACCATCCTTTACTGCAGCGACCGTTTGAACTTCCGCCGCGGCTTCTTTGGCCTCAGGAAGCCCGATTCCGTTAGGGATGATTGAAAGCACAAACCTTTCAGTCTTCACCTCATAATCGACAAATCCCTTGCTAGAAAATGCAGAACGACGAACGATAAGCGGAGAAACTGAAGATGGGAAATCGGAAATGTTGGTGACCAAGCCGGCATCAAACGCGACTGCCGCCAAGGGTAAAATCATTTTTCCGCCGAAGGTGCCGCTAATAATTAAACCTTTGGCACCGGATTCTTTGGCTACATTTACCAAAGTATTACTCCAAACATAGTTGTTGAAATCGCCGGCATCCCCTGCGCTAAAAACTTTTGAAATCCCGTATTGACCCAATACGGATGGATCGTCTTGGGCATTGAGAACTACAGCATGGGCTTCAACACCCATTTCCGCAGCTAACTTAGAAGCAAAAGCTGCAGCTTCAAAAGACGTCTTCTTAAATTTACCTTCCCAGGTTTCAATGTATGCTAAAATACTCATAATGCTTTTGTTTTAAATTACTTTCGCCTCGTTATGTAAAAGTTGAACCAGTTCCTCAACGTTGTCAGGATCAATCATCTTACAAGCTCCTTTTGGCGCTGGTTTTTCATAATAAACGGCCTCCGTGCTCTTGGCGGCATCAATCGGGGCAACAACTTGCAGAGGCTTGGTTCGAGCCTGCATAATTCCACGCATATTCGGTATGCGCAAATCTTTTTCCTCTACCAATCCCTTCTGACCAGCAATGACCGCAGGTAATGCAAACTGACTCTTTTCCTTCCCGCCATCAATCTCGCGAATTGCTGTGGCGGTGTTGCCGTCTAATTCTAAGCCAACACAAGCGTTAACGAATGGCCAGTTCAGCAAAGCCGCTAACATACCAGGGACTTGAGAACCGTTGTAGTCTATAGACTCTCTACCCGCGATGACTAAGTCGTAGCCGTTCTCCTTGACTAGATGAGCAATTTGTTTCGCGACAAAAAACGCATCGGTTGGCTCTGCATCAACGCGAATGGCGTCATTGGCGCCAATGGCCAACGCTTTACGCAAGGTTGGCTCAGTAACTGCGGTGCCGACGTTTACGACCGTAACTGTAGCTCCAAGTTTTTCTTGTAACCAAACCGCACGTGTCAAACCAAACTCGTCATATGGGTTGATGACAAAAGAAACACCATTGGTGTCGAAAGATTTATTGTCGGGTGTGAAATTAATTTTAGCCGTAGTGTCTGGCACATGACTAATGCAAACAAGAATTTTCATGTATTGAAATTATTGATCATTAATATAAACGCAATGCAAGTGTTAATCTGGTTTTAGCTTTTTAATCAAGACGAAATAAGACATCCTTCATAGCGTTAAATGTACAAATTAAGCACATACGCACGTCAAAAAAATTCGTCTACTAACAAAAAAGCTCCGCAAACTATCAAGGCGACAAATTTACATCTTGACTGCTCTATGTCAAAATAAACTCAGCAAGCTTGCAAATTGTTTTTTTATTATTGGTGTCCGTGATTAATTTCGCATCCTTTTTTTGAACTTAAGTAAATGAAAAATTGTTTTATTCCTCAGTTTTTTAGCTGACCCTTATCATATTTCAATAAAAATCATCAACATACATTTGTCGCTGTAACACAACGCTCGTATGACCTTAGATAAACGACATTTAAACATTCTCCATTCAGCCTTTCCGGCCTTGTCGTTGTCGTGGATCGACAGCATATTGGATAATGGTGAGTTAAAATTCGCCCAACGTGATGAGTTAATTGTCTGCAAAGGAGATCAAGCACACTGTATTTTCATCATTTCGGGAATTGCCATTTCTGAAGACGGAAACAGAACCAACCTCTACAGTCCTGGAGAGTGCATCGGACTACGAGAAACTTTCTTCTCCGCAAGCTTGCCTGATGTTCGCGTGCTACCCTACTCCGGAAAATCTTTGAAAACAGTTATCCAAAATCCACACGGATTTAAAGAGAATGTACGGGTGTTAAGCAATCAATTAGAATACATAAGCATTCCCGGCAACGCAATTCTGCAAAGCATCGCCAGTCAATCCGAATTGAGAGAAGCTTGGCTGTACCTCCTCAACGAAGTCTACGAAAGAGAAATGCGCAACGGACTCGACCTTTTCCACAGGAATACAACCGACAGATTGCGTGAAATATTGGAATTTATCCGTAAATATGCCGATGAAAAGGTTAGCATTTCCGTAAAACACATTCAAGCACTGACCGGAATTAGTCGAAGCAGTATGTATAGAAGTCTTAAAGAACTTCAGGAAAATCGAGAACTTATACTTTGCGATAACGGCATTGTTCGTTTCCAAGCTTGTAACTAAAACCCATCCCAGATTTTTAACGCTCATCGCTCTTCTCGCCGTAAATCTTTATCGTGTACACTACGCCGGCTAAAAACAACACACTGAGTCCACCATCAAGTGGAACAGGCGTTTGGGGTGCAGCGGGCTGAGAAACCAAAACTTTTGCAATAAACAAAAGCCACAAAACAAATACTTTTTTCATGACGAAGTAATTTTAGTTTTACAAAATCATTATCGGCACAAAAGTAAGAAAAGTATTATTTTTTTCCAAACAAAAACCAAATCGCGATTGGTTTTGTTATATCCTGTAAAATTCGTGTCTCACAATCCGTCAACGATTTCCTCAAAAGAAAAAATCGAATCCTGGTTCGAAGAGCAAAATTGGACACCCCAAGTTTTTCAAAAAAGAGCTTGGGAAGCCTACAATTCTGGTGACTCAGGAATGATAAACGCCCCTACCGGAAGCGGAAAAACCTACTCGATACTCTTACCGGCAATGCTGAAAGATGCAAATTCACGAGGCTTGCAACTGCTTTGGATTACGCCTATTAGAGCACTGGCCAAAGAAATTCACCAATCGGCGGAAAGAGCCAATGCTGCTTTAAAATTAAACTGGGAAATTGCCATTCGTTCGGGAGACACCTCAACCGCAGAACGAGCCAAACAAAGGCGTAAACCGCCATCAATGCTGATTACAACACCCGAAAGTCTACACCTTATTTTAGCACAAAAAAACTACCCGCAGTGGTTGGAGGGTTTGCATACTGTAGTGGTAGACGAGTGGCACGAACTACTGGGGAGCAAACGAGGAGTGCAGATGGAATTGGCACTAAATAGGTTAAAGGGTATTATTCCTCATTTACAAATTTGGGGGATTTCTGCCACCATTGGAAATTTAGCGCAAGCCATGCAGGTTCTTTGCGGTGAAAAAGCCACGCTTATTCAGGCCGATATTGAAAAAAAAATTGTAGTGAAAACGGTCGTACCGGATGAGATTGAAGTTTTACCTTGGGCCGGACACCTCGGCACAAAACTCATCCCGAAAGTATTACCGATATTGCAGAAAAGCGGCACTACTTTGCTATTTACTAACACGCGTGCTCAGGCAGAAATTTGGTACCAACAACTCTTAGAGGCCGAGCCATCACTAGCGGGAAGAATGGCTATGCATCACGGATCAATTAGCAAGGAACTCCGCAGCTGGGTGGAAGATGCCTTATACCAAGGAGGTATTTCGGTGGTTATATGTACCTCTTCACTCGATTTGGGCGTTGATTTTAGACCGGTAGACAACATCATACAAGTTGGCAGCCCCAAAGGAATCAGTCGATTTGTACAACGCGCGGGAAGAAGTGGACACCAACCAGGTAAACCGAGTCTGATACATTTCGTGCCCACACATAGTCTGGAGCTTGTAGAAGCCTCTGCATTACGCGATGCCGTAAACCAAAATATTAGGGAAGACCGAGAACCTTTGACCCAATGCATGGATGTGTTGGTCCAATACCTAGTGACACTTGCCGTATCCGATGGGTTTTATCCCAATATTTATGACGAAATCATTCAAACAAACGCCTTCCGTTCGCTGAGTAAAGAGGATTTTTCGCAGTGTCTAAATTTCATTACCCAAGGCGGGGAAAGTCTGAGCGAATACGATGAATACAAACGCGTAGAAATAGATGATGATGGTCGGTACCTGGTCCGCAGTAAAAAAACCGCCATGCGCCACCGACTGAGCATTGGAACTATTGTAAGCGATGCAATGCTCAGAGTTAAATTTGTTCGCGGTGCGTACTTAGGCACCATTGAAGAATGGTTTGTTGCTCGTCTGAAACCCGGGGATAGTTTTTGGTTTGCCGGACGTAGTTTGGAACTTGTTCGCATCAAAGATTTAACGGTCCAGGTAAAAGCCTCCAACAACAAGAAAGCAATAATCCCGTCTTGGATGGGTGGGCGACTTCCTCTTTCAGGTAAATTGAGTGCCGAACTACGCAAACATATAGACATGGCTGCCCGAGGGGAACGAAGCAACGAAATTGAATTGCTCAACCCCCTTTGGGAAGTCCAATGTGAACGATCTCTGTTGCCAAAGGAAAGCCAAATACTCCTAGAAAAATTCCAAACCAGAGAAGGGCATCACCTATGCTGCTTCCCTTTTGAAGGTCGGCATGTGCATGAAGGAC
>REDE01000066.1 GCA_007693635.1 Flavobacteriales bacterium
TTCTACGACTAAGCTTGTTTGCGGAAAGATGACCTGAGCTTCTTATATAAGACCATCCGCGCGATGATATCGACCGGAAAAATGACCGATGAGTAAATGAGAAACCTTGTTTTCCAATGCGGAGCGGGCGGCATCTGCCGAAGTACTGTGTTGCGTACGATCAGCAAATGCGCGATCTTTTTCTAAAAAGGTGGCTTCGTGATACAATACATGAGCATGTTCTATTGCCGGGTGCCGAGGGACTTTAGTGGTATCGGTACAATACGCATAACACAATGGCCGGTGCTCGGGGAGAGTCAGCCACGCATTTTTTAAGATGCTGCCATCGGGTCTTTCGACATCTTGGCCTTTTTTAGCAATAACAATCTCGCTGATTTCCAAATTGTAAGACTCTATTGCTTCCGGACGAATATTTTTCGCGGTGATTTTTTCTCGAAAACTAAATCCGTGAACGGGCACGCTATGGTACAAGGGGAAGGCTTCGACAACACTGCGTTTGGTCTCTAAAAGAACTCCGCTATAGCCCTCCTTTAGTTCGTGCCACGTGAGTTCCAAGCGCAAATTATATCCTAGTCTGTGCAACTGATATTTCATGACATCAATAACCGCTGCAGGTGCAAAAATGTCTAAGGGCTGATCAACTTTTAATACACTTAGGGTACTCAAAAGACCAATCAAGCCAAAAAAATGATCTCCGTGGGCATGACTTATAAATATGTAGCGCAAACGACCGATGCTAATCTTCTGTCTGCGCAGCTGCATCTGACAGCCTTCACCACAATCGATGAGCATCAATTCTCCACCAAAATCAATGACTTGCGCTGTAGGCCACCGCTTTGCCGTGGGAACAGCTGAACTCGTTCCTAATATATGTAGTGTCGCAATCATAGAGCGGCTAAATTACTGCCTATTTGGACTTGTAAACATCATATGTTAAAAAATATCAACTTGGGATTTTTAAGAATGGTAAGTATATCGTACCTTTGACCAGATTTTTATTTAAGTTTACATGAGTGAAATTACGTTTGAGCGTGCAACACCTAAAGGGTTTTACCGCACGCTTCGTAGCCGAGTGATGAAGGCGATTAAGGATGATGGGAAAGACATAACCGGCGGTTCTGAAATTCAAAGAAAAGCTATTATTCTCGCTGCTCTCTACGTTGTACCATTAGTTTTGATGTTTTTTGCAATGCCCCTCTGGGCCTACTTCGTGATGTGGATCGTCGCGGGTATTGGTATGTCCGGAATCGGAATGGGTATCATGCACGACGCAAACCACGGAAGTTTTTCTAAAAACCCAACATTAAACAAATGGCTGGGTAGTAGTATCGTCATGCTTTGCGGCAACACCATTACTTGGAAAATTCAACACAACATCCTACACCATACCTACACTAACGTGCATGGTCAGGATGAAGATGTCGATACCGGTGGTGTTATTCGTTTGCACCCCGAACAGCCACACAAGAAATTCCATCGCTACCAACATTGGTACGGTCCTTTCTTGTACGCGATTATGACGCTTAACTGGTTGGCTCCGAAAGATTTTAAGCAATTAGTGCGCTACAAAAAGTCGGGTTTACTCGACCAAGCTGGTGCCGATTACGCTACAGAATGGTGGAAATTGGTATTAGGTAAATTGGCCTATATCGGAGTACTGGTAATTATCCCAGTCATTTTCCATCCGCAAGCTTGGTACTGGGTTATTTTAGGTTTCTTAGCCATGCACTTTTTGGCGGGTAGCCTTCTTAGCTGGACTTTCCAATTGGCGCACGCCATGCCGCAGACCTCAAAGTTTGACGGATTTTCACAAAAGCAACTCGGCGATTGGGGCGTTCACCAACTTTTGACAACGGCTAATTTTGCCCGTAATAACAAACTTGTGACTTGGTTCTTAGGTGGACTAAACTACCAAGTGGAACACCACCTTTTCCCGAATATCAGTCATATTCATTACCCTAAAATCGCTGAAATCGTAAAAGAGGTTGCCGGTGAATTTGATCTTCCTTACATCGAGTTTCCTACTCTTGGAGAGGCAATTCGCTATCACCACAACTATCTTCGTTTGATGGGTACCGGAGCCACGGCTTAGTAGGCGGCGCCACCCCGGCATTGACGAGAATTATAAATAAAGACCCGATTCCGGTTTGCCGGGGTCGGGTCTTTCGCTTTTACTCCTCGTAATTAGACTACAGCGCTGCATCCGCAAGAAAGGAGCTTCCTCCGGTCGCTCTTTCTTGCGGGCAGCTGCTGAGTCTATTTACTGCGGGGTAACCGCTTCAGCCCCTGGCGCGGTGCCCTTCAGCTACCAGTACAAACCGGTCGTTCTTACGCTCTATGTATACCAACTCCCAGCGGACCAAGTGCGCAACTGCATGAATAACCTCCTCACGATCTAAGGTCGAATACCGGCATAGTTTATTCAACGTAATGCCTTCGTCTGCACTGTCCGAAATTTTTCGCAATAACACTTTTTCATCATCGGAAAATTCACCGGGTATTTCCGAAGGGGTATCCTGTTGTTTCCATAAACTTAAGTGTACTGGTGAGGCAAGGAAATTCGCATCGTCCACCCGAACAAACGCCTTCCAAAATCCATCTTCGGTCTTGGCTTTGTGCGGTCTTCCTGGAGAAGCTGGCACCCATACTTCCAAGACTAATTTGTTGTTGTACTCCCAGGTCTGAAACTCCATAGGCACTTCCGGCTTGCAGTAAATTTGCCCGGCTCCTTCTATCATGTACATTTCTTCATCACTGCGAATTCCCGCAATCTTGCCGTTGTCCTTAACACCTACCAAGAGTCTCCCACCATCCGTATTTGCGAAGGCAGATAGCGTTTCTGCTATTTTGCGACTGTCGTTGATGGCAAATTTAAAATCTTGTTGTTGATGCTCCCCCTCTCGAATACATTTTCCTAAATAGCCGGGAATGGTGTCGTTGGGAATTTGCTTCATGATGGTTGTTATTTGATTTTGTAGTCTAGCTAAAAGATTCTCAAGACCTACAATTTGGGCTATTTCTATGCGTGTTTTACATCAACAATAATAAGCCAAACTTAGTTTGCCGTAAAGGTAATTTAGGACCTTAATTAACTTCAGCGAATATGGCAAATACTTTGTAAGTTTGATGTTCTCATTTACACCACAGGATCACCTATATGAAGACGCTTTTTTCGATTTTAAGCTTTTTAGTAATCAGTGTTTTAGGCTACGCGCAGTCAAACGTTCCGGAGCCTCGTGTGCTCAACGAGGAATTTCATAAGGTCCATGTGCAAGTAATAAGTGTTATTCCCAACTCGAATAACCATGCAGTAGTAAGCGTAAAAGATGTTAAACGCGCAAACCCCAAGGCATCATTTACCCCTGCTATCGGGGAGCTGTTTATGGCCTCTTTTTTTTATACAACACAACCTTCACGTAGTATTGAGCGCTTTAGAGAGTTGGGTTTTGTGCTTCCAGGCGTGAAACCTGGCGACATCATCAGTTGTCAGCTTCTCGGCGATCCTAGTCCGACAGATCCTAAACGTGTCAATTGGAAAATTTACGAATATGTAGTTTTGGGCAACGAGCCCATTCAGGATAAAGAATAATGACCCCATTGGATACGCTCATTTTAAGCTATGGACGCGCTGTTGATGCGGAAATTGTGCGCGTTTTCGAAGAGCGACTGAGCTTGAGTTTTCGCATTATTTGTTGCCCGCTCAGTATTCCGGATGATTTATATGCCATTGCTCAGGATCAGCCTGTGTTGCTCTTGCTTTCAATGAAGGTTGAAAACTTCGGGTCGCTAAGGCAATGGATAAATAGTCATCCATTTATGCAAATGATTGTTTTTGAGGTTACACCAGAGCAAGCGGTCCTTTGTCATCGTTCTGGTGCTTGGGAACTTTTCGCCGAGGATGATAATCTCAGTGTGCGATTACCCATGATAGAGAGTCGATGCAAAGATTGGGTTGAATTGAAAATGCCGAGGAAGGAAGAACAGCAAATCCAAACGATGTCCATCTCCAGCATTGCGCCAGGAATGCGCAAAATTTACAGTAAAATGCGTCGTATTCGCCAGCGTCAAACGCATATGTGGCTGGAAGGACCCGCTGGATCTGGGAAAAAGATGCTAGCTAAACAACTACATTATGATTCGCCCTTCAAAGATCGCCCTTTTTATTCGGTAAACATTCATTCGGGAAAAGATATCGAGCAGCAGCTGTTTGGTGGCGTAGTGGCCGGTCGTTTTCGGCCCGGGTATTTTGAACTTGCCGAGGGGGGCACTGTCTATCTCGATGGCATTCTGCAATTACCACTTGAGCTGCAAGCCAAATTATTGCAAATGCTGAAAACGGGAAGCTTCGAACGCGACAATCGCGCTTACAACGTTCGTGTGCGAATTGTGTCGGCCGCGCGATCTTCTTCGGAAGAAAGGCTAAGTGCCGGACTATTTCATCAAGAATTGCATCAGTTGCTTTCGGAGATGTTCATTACCGTGCCGAATCTCAGCGAACGCCGAGATGATATTCCTTTGATGGCCAAACATTTTGCTGCTGATTTTGCTCTGAAAAACGACTATCGTTTCGACGATTTTCATCCCAATAGTCTACGGAAACTCATGATGCATAATTGGCCCGGAAATATTCGAGAACTGCGATCAGTCTGTGAGCTTGCAGTCGTTGTTAGTGATTCCGCGACTGTACTTCCCGAGCACGTGCTCATTCCTGAATTGGAGGTCGACGACCGAGAAATTGGAATTACTCTGCATCAGAATAACATCAAATTTATTCAGAATGCCCTACGCGCGCACAATTTTAATGTGGTTGAAACCGCAGATCAAATCGGCGTCGGTAAGTCTACCATCTACCGTATGATTAAAAATGGGGAGGTTCATTTAAATGACAAGTGAGTGTAGGGGGGAGGGGTAGAGAAAATGACAAATGAGCCAGCGGAACAATTAAGATGATTTTGTTCTGAGTATTCGATACTGTGGGATAACGCGAAATCAAAGACTGGATTAATCCGAAAAGCTTGAATTGTAGCGTTATGGCTAACAACATTGATGTGGACAAAATTTTGATTGATTTTGTAGATATTGAAGCATGAATTTTTTGTAACTTTGGCTTAAGATAAAAAGATAAATGAAAAACTTTAAAGAGAAAGCAGACCTGATTTGGAGAGTGGCTGATTTA
>REDE01000071.1 GCA_007693635.1 Flavobacteriales bacterium
AGCTTTTGTGTACTCGCTGATCGGTGGAGAGGTCGTTGGTTACAGAAACTATGATGATTTTCTTCGCCAAGATGGTCGATTTTTCTTTAATGACACAAATGTAATACGACTTGATTGAGATGTTGGTGCTTTTGAGAAATAATTTGCTAGGCCTTTTGATGGGGTTTGAAAAATTGGATAAAAAAAACCGGGAGCAAGAACTCCCGGTTTTTCGAACGGCATTAAAATACCAATCGCAAGGTGGCGTAAATGTGACGCGGCGGCTGAACGAAAAAGCCGGGCACCATATTTCCGGAAAAGTCTGGATCTACAGGCATTCCGTAGGTGAAGTAGGTTACATTTAGAAGGTTGTTGAGTTGTACGCTTAGGCTGTGATCGCCGTAGAATCTCCACAATAAGCGCAGGTCTGTGACAAAGCTAGAGGGCACAACCAATTCTGGATTATTGGTTAGTTCCATAAAGGTCTCGCTCAGATATCTGGTGCGCAAACCCAATGTTACACCATAAGGCAAATCGCCTTCTAAGGTAGTTTGAACGTTCCAAGTAGGGGTTAATATGGGGCTAACGTTATTGAACTGCTCGCCGGTGTTGTCGTCAACAAAAGATGAAATTCGCGCGTTCATCCAAGTTGCCCCTCCCCGTAGACGCATTGTGGGTAGAAATTCGATGTTGTAGTCTAGTTCCAAGCCAGCGCGGTAACTCGACTCCATGTTTTTGTACTGCTGCACAAAACCTTCGGCAATAAATTCCCCAATTGGTGCGATTTCATTTTCAAACTGCATGAAAAATCCATTAAACTGAAGACTGACAAAACGGTTGGTAAAACGGGTACCGGCTTCAAAATTATTGACAAATTCCGGACTCACATTGTTGAGGTTTTGAATCAAAGGAAGATTGATGCTATTTATTTGCGTAGATCCCAATATATCGAATCGTCTGGGCTCTCTGCCGGTTCGGCCAAATGATCCATATACATGAAATTGATCGTTGAAGTGATAGCTGGCTCCGGCTTTGGGATTAAAAAACACCCATTCGCGGGTAGGTATTTGGGCGGCAAATCCTAAGAAGTCTTCGTCGGGGATTAAATCCAATCGAACGGCGCGTACCTGTACATCGGCAAAAATCTCGACCTTATCAAATCGACTGGAAAATTTTCCGAAGGCGGATAGTTCGTCTTTTTGACTGC
Source organism: Flavobacteriales bacterium (assembly GCA_007693635.1). Classification (GTDB taxonomy): domain Bacteria; phylum Bacteroidota; class Bacteroidia; order Flavobacteriales; family Schleiferiaceae; genus CSBr16-58. The sequence continues at coordinate 1,187 of REDE01000071.1, forward strand.
GATCGCTGTAATAGGGCGCATCGAAGTTTGGTACAATTTGCTCAAGATTACGGCGACGAAAAGTATTGGCGTGAACACCCCCGCGAAATACTGCTAAATCGTTGAAAAAGCTTCCTCGAACATTACTCATTACCCCTACATGATCATTGTATAGGGGATAGTTTATTTGCATAAATTCCTCGGATTCCGGATCGTTATCTCCGAAAGGGAAGTCTCCGCCCGCTCCAGAATAATACACGGTATTTACCATGCTCCAGCTACGGTTAAACTCGTATGTGTGCTGCAACTGAGTCATCCATTGGCCAAAATTGTCGCGATCGTTCGGGCTAAATTGATTAAAACGAGGGTTTTTATTGATGCTGTCTCGAGCCTCTGGTTCCCAGCCAAGTCCGTTGGCGCTTAAGCCTTTGAATCCCGTGAATTTGAGCATTTGTTTTTTGCCAAACCACGCCCCAGAAAAGAAAAATGATCGTGAATTTGTACTCATATTATCGCGGAAACCGTCCGACAACATATGTGCATATCGCGCGTAAAACGCCGTATTGTTGTCCAAAAGTCCGGTTTTGACTTCCGCTGAGGCGCGGCGTGTCCCAAAAGACCCGCCGGTAAGTTGAATTTCTCCACTAGCTGTAGAGTCCATTAAACTCAATGATTCAAAATTTATGGACCCGGCATAGGAAGATGTTCCGTTGGAGCTTGTACCCACTCCGCGCTGAATTTGCACCGATTCAATGCTGTTTCCAAAGTCTGTGAAATTGGAAAAAAACACGCCTTGATCGATCATGTCGTTCAGTGGAACACCATTTAGCGTAATGTTGATACGCGTTTGATCCATTCCTCGCAGAAGAAAACCCCCGTAATTGGAAAAGCTTGTTCCCGATTCGCTGTAACTAACAATGGATGGGGAGAGTTCTTCCAAAAGAAAAGCCGCATCTTGGCCTTGAAAAATTCGCTCGACCTCTTCTTTACTTCGGGTTACTTGCGTGAAAGGCGCGTTTTGTCTAGCTCGAATGGCTGATACCACAACTTCCTCCGTGAAATATGACGCAATTGACATTGCAACATTGATTTCTTTGACGGATTCGTTGAGTACAACAGAGATTTTTTGTGTTTGGAAGCCAACAAATCGAAATTCAATTTCGTAGGTTCCGAACTCCAAATTGCTGAGTTTGAAAAACCCGCTGTTGTCGGTAATTGTCCCGACTTTCTTGGGTGAAAGCACCTGCACATTGGCCTGCGAAAGAGGCAGGTTTTGATCGTGAGTGACCACGCCTTGAATGGTTCCGCGTTGGGCAAAAATAGAGCCCGCTGCAGCCAACCAAAGGATGATGAAAAACAGTCCTTGTCTTTTCATAATTCATGAAATTTGACAGGAAACTGGGGCGATTTCCCTTTGGTTAAAAAAATAATTAATTCGCGCTGAAAATTATCAGCATTTTCCCTACGCCGGCATTATCCGGATCAGGTTTCACCTCCAATGGAAGGAGGCACGGGTATAATCTCAGCCGTCCACAAAAAAACGTTTTTTTAGTGGGTAGGCACCCCATGAGACGCGGCAAAGGTAAATATCTAGAAGCCGCACAGACAAACTATTTTATCATGCAGAGCCAATAATTTTGCAGGACATGAATTTTTCGTGACCAAAACCAAGTTTTATTTTACCTTGCTTGCTCAAATCACTATCATGAATTATCGACGATTTAACTCCATTTTTGTGCACAAATACTTGTATCCTGGACGAAGTGTTTCCCTGTTTTTTCTAGTATTTATGCTGAGTCTTGCACTAAGCGCTCAAGAAAAAATAACCTTTGTTACGGGGTATTCGCCTAATACAATTTACGAGCAAAACATTTCCAATATCATTCAAACGGAAATGCTTTTCAGTGGAAATCCAGAAATTATAGAATACATTCAAGCCGATCAAGGCAATCCGGTGATTAATGAGGAGCGACAACTGCAAGTCCTGACCATTGTTACCGGAGCGGAGGCAAGTACGGGATTTTTCCCTTTTTTTATGGAGTTTATGGGTATGCAAAGTGAGCTAATACCGGATGGAACTAGGATATATGGACGCCTGAAATTTCCCGCTATCTTCGATTTTGATTCCGTTTCTGGTACGCAGCTCGATCACGAGCAGCAGCGTTTTTTTCTACAAGGCATGCAGGATTTGATACGCCAATTTCCATTTCCCAACCGCGCCTTGGCCATCGGTGATACCTTTAGCGAAATCACGCCGATTGAAATACCCATGGGCGAAATGGCTGTCAAAATGAATATTTTAACGCTTTACAAACTTCAACGAATAGAAGATGGGGAAGCTGTTTTTTCGATAAAACAAGAATTGCAAGCGAGCATGAATATGACTGATTTGGGGGAGGAGGATATTAATATGACTGGAGCTGGTTCAGGAATCATGCATTATGATATGCAGAATAAATTTATCACTTTGAACGAGATGTCATTTATTATGGATTTTGCTTTTGATGTGAAAGAAACGGATGTAAATATAGAAGTAAAGCAATCCACAAGTATTCAGCAGCGTTGTAAAATCGTCGCCAATATCGAATGATTTTGACAAAGCAAATTCTGGACGTTTTTTAATTTTTAAATATGACCACAAATACAGCCATTTCATTGGATTTTTCATTTCAACAAATCAAAAAATCTGTTTGTCTCTTCAGCTTTTTGCTAGGGATTGCTTTTAGTGCGCAGGCGCAAATAAGTTACATTAGCGATGTAAAGAAAACAGAGCAGTTGGCAAAAATGGCCGCTGAGCGGTTTGTTGAAGGTGAGTACAAAGAACTATTTGATGAGCTTCGGAAATATTGGCCTCTTCCACCCAACGAAATTGATCAATTGGAATCGCAAACGATTCGTTACGGGAATATCTTTGAAGAGCGATTTGGGGAAACAGTAGGCTATTACAAACTAAAAACGGAGGTTATTGGTGACTTTGCACGTCGCGAAACCTACTTGATACGATACGGTTATACGGCCATACGCTTTAAATTAACTTTTTACCTCCACCCCAAAGGTTGGGTAGTAAATGGCTTTACTTGGGACGACTCATTTAGTGAAGAGTTTGAATAGCGTGATCAATAGTCTTAGACTTTGACTAAACGAGCGATGTATTTTCCAAGAATATCAAACTCTACATTGATTCGTTGACCTACCTGAAGTTGATGCAGATTTGTATGCTCGTAGGTGTAAGGGATAATTGCTACAGAGAAGCCTTTTGGGTGTGCATCTACTACGGTAAGACTAATGCCGTTGACACAAACAGAACCTTTTTCTACAGTCACAAAATGGCCTCCTTCGGCATGTGAAAAGCGAAAATACCAACTCCCGTTGTCGTCGCGAATTTCTTCACATAGTGCGGTAGTATCTACGTGCCCCTGAACCATATGGCCATCCAATCGATCGCCCACTTTCAAACAACGCTCGAGATTCACCAGGCTCCCGACTTTTAAGTCAGCTAAATTGCTTTTTTTCAGCGTTTCATCTATGGCGGTAACGGTGTAGTGGTCTTTTGTAGGGAAGTCGACAACGGTTAAGCAAACCCCGTTGTGGGCGATGCTTTGGTCAATTTTTAGTTCGGAGGCGAGGGTGCTTTTAATGGTAATATGCAGATTCGTGTTGTCGGGCTTTAGCTGGGTTACCTCTCCTAAGTTTTCGATAATTCCGGTGAACATGGCGTTTTTTTATAAATATTCTAGGGCAAATTTCAAGTATTTCTCGATATCATCGGGATGAACGTCGTCGCTTTTTTCGAGATGCTTCTTTCCCAATCGAACAATTACCGCATTTTTCTCGGGAATAGGGACAATAAATTGACCCCAAACGCCTCGAAAATACATAATGTCAAAGGGAGGATGTTGTTTTAACCAAAATGACCAACCATAGTTCTGGTCCCAAGTTCTTTTTAATGGCATATCAAAAAAGCCCGAGGCGATGATGGTTCTTCCTTTCCATTTTCCTTTATTGTTGACGAGCATTCCCAATTTTACAAAATCTCTAGCTACGGCGTTCAGACAACAATAGGCCAGTTCATCACCATCTTCTTTGTCGAGGTGCCAGCTGGCGTCGTACTCCATGCCCAGTGGGCCCCAAAGTTTTTCTTCCAGTACTTCGGCTAAACTTTTCCCGTACGCTTTAGCCAGAGCAAGGCCAAATATTTGTGATACACCACTGCTGTATTCATAACGTTCGCCGGGCTTTTCGATGATTTGTTGTCCAAAAATAGTAGAGCGCACATCATTGCCATAGTAGGCTTTGGCAGTTATGGAGAAAGGCGACTTATATTTTTCTTGCCAATCAAGACCGGCGGTCATGGTGCTTAAGTGCCAAAATTGCAATTGTTTTGCGTAGGGACCAGTAACCTCAGGGAGCAGCGTTCGTATGCCCTGATTCCATTCTATTACGCCGTCCTGTGTGCCAATTTGCGCCAGTAAAGTGAGTACAGTTTTGGCCATTGAAAAAGAATTGCTGCGAAAGTCTACAGATGTTTCTGGGTAATATTCGAAGAGAATACTATCGTTTTGTACAATTAAAAATGCCGTGGTTTCGGTTTCATCTAGAAGTTTTTGCATTCTTTCCGGCAAGGAAAATGAGCGCTTTGAAAAAGGAAGAGGTTGAGGATTGATTGCGCGAATATCACGCTGATGAAAGTAAGTCTTGTCGTCAAATGTAGCAGAAGTCTCCCCACGCAGGTAGGTTGCGCGAACGCCTTTGAGTAAATACCCATTACCCGTTACCCAAAGAATACCACTCAGCGCAATGATAAAAACAAGGAAGCCTAGTCCCAGGCGGATTGCCCATTTTCCAAATTCTCTCATGATATTTTTTTACAAAGATATATTTTCTAGCTGTAGATTCGACGATGGTTTTTGGGAAAATGAGCATTAGGTGTTTGCTTTCGTTGCGTTGGAGATTAAGGAACAGCTTTTGTCAAAAAATAAAATTTTGAACTATTAAAAAATAGCCGAAATTTGTGGCAACCGCAAAGTCACTTCGTATGCACAAAAAATACTTTTCTTTGGTGATTTTTTTACTGGCAAATATGCTTTGTGGGCAAACTCCGTCTACGAGTATTTTTGGCACAGTAAGTAATCCAGAACAAGACGCTCTTCCCGGCGCCACGGTTGAAATGTTCAATGAAGAGGGTAAATTACTAACAGCAGGTATTACCGGCGAAAAGGGGGAATACCGATTGACGACTCAGATTGCTGCAGCTCGTAATTTAAAATTGGTGGTTTCATTTATTGGCTACGAAAGACAAACAGTAGAAGTCCGTTTATTGCCCGATCAGTTGCGAAACATAAATGTTGTGCTTTTACCCACTCAAGCCATGTTGCCGGGGGTGGTTGTTTCGGCTTCAAGAACGGAGCAGCGTGCGGAGGAGACCACAGTTTCTGTAAGTATTGTTGCTCCTAATTTGGTGGAAAACAAAAACCCAACCGACATTCAGCAAACCGTTGATCAGGTGCCGGGTGTTCACGTCAATGATGGTCAAATCAACATTCGGTCGGGTAGTGGATGGAGTTATGGTGCGGGAACTCGCGTAATTACTTTGGTCGATGATTTGCCTTTGATTTCCCCCGATGCAAATCAAGTCTTATGGCCTCTAATTCCCTTTGAATCACTCGAGCAAATTGAGATTGTAAAGGGAGCTTCTTCCGCGCTCTACGGTAGCTCTGCGATGAATGGCGTGATGAACGTTCGCACGCGGAGTCCATTTACCAAACAAACCTACGTGAATCAGTATGCCGGATTTTACGGGGCACCACCCAGAGAATCTCTAAAGTGGTGGGACGGCAGACAGTATTTTAGTGGCGCTCAACTTTCACATAGTAATTACTACAATTTGGGACGAGGAAAACTAGGTTATTTAGTGGGCGCAAACTTCCTCAACGACGACGGGTATCAATGGCAAGGCATCGATGAGCGTCGGCGAATGCATTGGAAAACAGCCTACCTAACCCCCCTGCAAGGAGATCGAATTCTAGAAATTGGCGTCAACGGTAACTACTCCTTTCGCAATAGTGCCGAGGCATTGATTTGGCAAAGCCCCGAACAGGCGCTCATAGCCTTGGATAGTTCGGTTACCAATACCCAAGGAACAACCTACTTTATCGATCCCTATATAAGTCTGCAATACACCGACGGCAACATTCAGCATACCGATAAAATCCAAGTCCGCTACCTTTCCATCGACAACATTGCTGCCGATGAGGTGAATCGTTTTGACAATGCCTCAACCTCTACATTGCTTCAATATCAGCATCAAGCCAAGTGGAATAAAGTGGTGTTAACGGCCGGACTCTTCGGGCTTGTTGCCGACACGCGTTCGCAAATATTTGGCAATCAGTCGACGAGTAACCAAGCGTTTTTTCTTCAAGGCGATATTTCGGAAGGCCGATGGAATCTTTCTGCTGGAGCGCGCTACGAGTCGTTCCGCGTAAATGACATCGAAGAGGCTCGACCTGTTTTTCGATTTGGTGCAAATTATCAGGCGGCACCATTTAGCAACCTGTATGTTTCTTACGGACAAGGATTCCGGTTTCCATCCATTGCGGAATTGTACACCCAAACCAATGTGGGTATGGTTAATATTTTTCCCAGTGAAAATTTACGACCCGAATTTGGACACACTGCCGAACTGGGTATTAAGCAGGGTATTGGCAAGCGTGGGGTTTTAGAATCGCGTATTGAACTCTCGGTTTTTGGTATGTGGTTCGACGATATGATTGAATTTAGTTTTGGTCGTTGGGGCGAGGGAACAGATCCCTTTGACTTCTCTAATTTTGGTTTTCGCTCCCTCAATATTGGCGCGGTTAGGATTTTAGGGACAGAAATCAATTGGGCGGGGGTAGCAAAATTCAGCGCCCACGAACTGCAATTTCTGGCGGGATATACATTTACCGATCCTCGAGTCCTCAATCCTGATGAGCCATTGATAGAAGGTAGTGGAAGCTACCGTCAGCTTTCAAGTGATACATCCGACATTCTTAAGTATAGGTACCGACACTTGGTAAAAGCCGATGTGCAGTACATATTTAAAAATCGTTTTCGTTTGGGAGGAAGTATTCGATATAATGATTTTATGCAGGCAATGGATGAGTTGTTTGTGAATATTGTTGGCGTTCGATCGGTACGAGAGCGACTGAACGCTGGAGATTTTTTCGTTGACTTACGAGCGGGATATAATTTTAGTGAGACGCTTTCGGTGAACCTTATTGTCGATAACGTGTTCAACCGAGAAGCCATGCCTCGTCCGGCATTGCTTGGTATGCCAAGGCGGTATATGCTACAACTTCAATTGCGAATTTAATTGCGAAAATTAGCTCAACTTCTCGTCGATTCACAGATTTGGGTTGCCTTAATGGCAGGGCTGCTCGTATGGTTGACTGCCGCAGAATGGAAAATTAACGACCCAATTTTGGCAATGGCTTTGGGCGGTATTACTTGGTCTGCATATTCGTATATCCGATTGAATTCCCTTCACGAAGATCATGTGAAAGTCCGTTATAGGGTTTACAAAAATGTCTACCGACTAATATTAATTAGCGTATTTCCTTTGAGTATTTTTGTCCTGGCAATAATGCTTCCTTCTTGGTGGTGGATTTTGCTTTTACTTCTACCCCCTGCAATTATAGTGCTTTTGTATCCAGTTGTTCTTGGGGTTATAAGTTTTCGTCAAATACCAAGGATAAAAAGTTTAATGATTGCGCTGACTTGGGTATGGTTGAGCGTTACAATTCCGGCTATTGTTTACGTAAAGCCTTGGGATATGCACCTGGTAAGCTTGCATATTCAGCGTTTTTTATTAATTAGTTTGTGGCTATTACCTTTTGATATCCGTGACATGAAGTTTGATCCTGAATCAATGCAGACCTTGCCGCAGCGGATGGGATTAGCTCAAATTAAGAGATGGTCAGGATGGGTTGGCTTTGGTTTGCAGATCAGTGTTTTGTTAAGTGCGTGGCTGGGTTGGTTGCCGGTACCTCTCGGTATTGCATGGGTTGTAGGCTTGGAGTATTTACATCAGCTTACAATATGCTCAAGACCTAATGATGATGCATTAAAAACAGGTTTTTGGATTGAAGCTATGCCCCTCATTGTATTTGTAACATATTTAATTACAAGCATTTATTTTTGATGCCAAACATGCTGATTGACTTCCAACCGAGGTTTGTATCTCAGACAAGCAAATAATGTATTAAGATTACGTGCGTTTGTTTAGTAGTCGTTCGTTTATCAGTATTTTTGGCGTGCTTAAAAAGCAGTAAAAATTTAATTCCACACACTTGAGTCATTCCGTAATTATTATACCTACCTACCAAGAAAAGGAGAATGTTCAATCCATTCTGCGGGCTGTATTAGAGCTAGAGGAAGGGTTTCATGTATTGATTGTAGATGATAATTCTCCCGATGGGACTGCAGATTTGGCTAGGGAGGTTGGTCTTGAATATCCGGGTCGAGTATTTGTTGAGGTTAGGCAAAAGAAGGCGGGCTTAGGTACGGCCTATTTGCATGGCTTCAAATGGGCGTTGGAAAGGGATTATAAGTATGTATTTGAAATGGATGCTGACTTTTCGCATGACCCGAAAGATTTGCCACGTTTATTGGCCCCTATAGTGGATAATGAGGCTGATTTAACCATTGGGTCTCGTTATATTACGGGGGTTAATGTTGTCAATTGGCCTATGAGTCGGGTGATATTGTCTTGGTTTGCTTCCCGTTATGTTCGCTTTATTCTGCGCATACCCGTTCAGGATACCACCGCAGGATTCAAGTGTTATCGTCGTGAAGTTTTAGAAAAAATAAATTTTAATCGAGTACGCTTTGTTGGTTATGCCTTCCAAATAGAGATGAAGTTCCGGGCCTGGCGTAGAGGTTTTCGGATAAAAGAAGTTCCGGTCATTTTTACTGATCGCACCGCGGGATCTTCGAAAATGAGCACAGGAATCATCAAAGAAGCCATATTTGGGGTATTATTATTGAAGTGGAAGTCGCTTTGGAATCGCTAGTTTTAAATCTTTTTATCGGCAAAACTCACTTGTTCTATGTCTAAGTCATATCTCTTACTAAAAAACACAAAGTTGGTAAATGAGGGCGTTATTTCTCATAAAGACATACTTATTGTCAACGATCGAATTGAACGCATCGACGATTCTATTAGCATGCCAAATGGCAATTGTACACTCATCGACGTTGCTGGTAAAATTGTAATGCCCGGGATCATCGACGATCAAGTTCATTTTAGAGAGCCAGGTCTAACCCATAAAGGTGATATAGCCACCGAAAGTGCTTCTGCAATTGCGGGAGGTGTTACCTCATATATAGAGCAGCCCAATACGGTTCCACAAGCAACTACCGTCGAATTGCTCAATGAAAAGTATGATCTGGCCGCTGGTAGGTCATTTGCCAATTATGGATTTAATATTGGAGCCACTAATGACAATATTGAGGAGGTTCTTAAAGCAGAAAATTCACGAGCTGCCGGCGTAAAAGTCTTTATGGGGTCCAGTACCGGTAATATGCTGGTCGACAATATAGCATCCTTAGAAAAGCTTTTTTCAGAGAGTCCGCTGATGATTATTACGCATTGTGAGGACGAATCCATTATCCGCGCGAATACTGAAAAGTTTAAGGCCGAGAAATCGGAACCTAGAGCTGCTTGGCACCCAATAATTCGCTCTCGGGAAGCGTGTATTGCCTCGTCATCTTTGGCTATTGATTTGGCTGAAAAATTCGGAAGCAGACTCCACGTATATCATATTTCCACAGCGGAAGAGGCGATGCGTTTTTCTACGGAACCACTTATTGACAAACGCATTACTGCTGAGGCCTGTATACACCATCTGTGGTTTAGCGATGAAGATTACGCGGAAAAAGGCAATTTTATCAAATGGAATCCCGCTGTGAAAACAGCAGCTGATCGCGAAGCAATATGGAAGGCGGTGCTTGAGAATAGAATTGATATCATTGCGACCGACCATGCCCCACATACCTTGGAGGAGAAAAGTAAAGGATTTTGGGAAGCTCCTTCAGGAGGCCCATTGGTTCAGCACAGTTTGGTGGCAATGATGGAGTTTTATCATAAGGGTGTAATTTCGCTAGAAACAATTGTCCAAAAGATGTGTCATAATCCCGCAATTCTCTTCGGAATTCAGGATCGTGGATTTATCCGTGAGGGGTATTATGCCGACTTAGCCATTGTCCATCCCTCGACACCATGGACGGTTAAGCGTGAAAACGTTCTATCAAAGTGTGGTTGGTCTCCGTTTGAAGGCCAATTTTTTAAATCTAAAGTTACGCATACCATTATCAACGGTCAAATAGCGTATCAAAATGGGGCAGTTCAGCCTACAGCCTATGGTCAAGCACTGGATTTTATTCGTCGTCGTTAGTATACTTTCAGTTCAGTGCAGAATTCCTGAGCGTCAAATACCCGAAGGGATTCTCAGTGATACTGCCATGCGGACTATTTTGTTTGACGTGTATTTGGCTGAAGGGGGGCGCTCCGGAGGCAAAAAGATGTTGGATGAGCGTTCGATAGATGATTATTACGAAATGATTTATCGCAAACACGGAATCACTAAAGAGAGTTTTAGTCAAAGTTTTGCTTTTTATTCCGAATATCCCGAGAAAATGGCGGCCATCCACGAGCAATTGGTTCGTCAGTTGATGGAATTAGACGCAAAATTGGCCTCTAAAGCCGATTCGGCTAGAGAGAATAGAGGGAGTCAAGTGATTGATTTTGATGAGTTTCCTATTGAGGATTAGTCGGGTGGTCGGACTTATACCAATCCGCCATCCATTGGATTGTTTCTGCGAAGGGGGTAAATTCAAACTTCAGGGTACTGAGTAGTTTTTGCGAACTGTATGCGTATTTCCCTTGGCTACTGCGCAGCGTTTCTCTGGTAAGTAATGGTTTTGAACCAGTAATTTTACTTCTTAGCCATTCCAATGGAATTACTATTTTGCCTAGTGAACTACTTAAGTGAATACTTGGTTTTTTGGCATTTGTAGCCAATGCCATTTCGTTGAATAATTTTTGGTACGAGGTATTATGACCGCATACAATAAATTTTTCGTTGCGTGCTTGTGGATCTTTGCTCAATAAAATCGTAGCTTTTGCTAGATCACGAACATCAATGAAGCCATTTTCACCCAGAGTATAAAAAGGCAATCCGTTAGCTACTCTAGGGAGAATTTGACCGGAGCTTTGAGACCAGAATCCTGGGGCTAGAATGATTGGTGGCGCAATTACCGTGACTTGCAATCCCTCTACCATGCCTCTCCATGCTTCCATTTCAGCTCGAAATTTACTAATGGCGTAGACAGAGTTTTGTTTGCTGTTTTCCCATTGTGCTTCTTCCGACTTGAGTCCCCCTTGTTTTTTTCTTCCCAGTGCAGCCACAGAGCTCATGTGAATGAGATCCTTAATACCTAGATGCAGACATGCATTTACTACGTTAGCGGTAAGCTGTTCATTGTATTCAATCAGCTTGGGATTAGCCTGAAAGTCCACTTCCGCAGCGAGATGAAATACTTGAGAAACCCCGAGCAAAGATTCTTCTAATTCAACGGGATTTAGCAGATCGGCTTTGCGCCATTCTACTTTGCCGAAATCGGCGTTGTATTTTTCGAAAATCTTTTTTACTTGTGAGAAATCCGTACGATACAATGCGATTACCCTTTCAAATTGCGAAACGGCTTGGCATAGAAAGTGCGCTCCTAATAAGCCGGTAGCACCGGTAACCGCAATTGCATTCATGGATATAGGTATTACACCCGGTCAACGTCGGTAACAGTTAAAAAGTTTAGCTATACTTAAAGTATGAATTAGTCCAAGGTTTTCTTAACCTTGACCTCTTCGAATCCTTCGATTATATCACCAACTTTAATATCGTTAAAGTTCTGGATGTTCAAGCCACATTCGTAGCCTTTCTGAACTTCCTTCACATCGTCTTTAAATCGTTTTAGCGAGCCCAACTCTCCGGTATATACGACCACTCCATCGCGAATTAGGCGGATACGGGTATTTCGTCGAATTGTACCATCGAGTACCATACAACCAGCGATTGTTCCAACTTTCGAGATTTTGAAAGTTTCGCGAATTTCGATGTTACACGTGATTTTTTCTTTCAGTTCAGGCGATAACATACCTTCCATCGCATCGCGTACCTCGTTGATGGCATCGTAGATGATCGAGTAATTTCGAATATCTACCGATTCCTTTTCAGCTAGTTTACGTGCATTGGCTGAAGGGCGAACGTTAAAGCCGATAATGATAGCGTTGGAGGCTGTGGCGAGAAGCACATCAGATTCTGTAATTTGACCTACTGCACGGTGTACGATATTAACCGCGATTTCGTCAGTGCTCAAGCGTTGTAGTGAGTCAGAAAGAGCTTCGACAGAACCGTCCACGTCACACTTAAGGATGATGTTTAGCTCTTTAAAGTCACCCAAAGCCAATCGGCGTCCGATTTCTTCGAGCGTAATATTTTTCTGTGTACGTGTACTTTGTTCGCGCTGAAGTTGTTGACGACGCGTAGCAATTGAGCGGGCTTCTTTCTCATCGTCCATGACGTTGAATTTATCACCGGCCATTGGTGCACCGTCAAGACCCAAGATGCTTACTGGCATAGCGGGACCCGCTTCTTTGATGGGCTTCCCACGCTCGTCCATCATAGCACGAACTCTACCGGAGTATTGACCAGCGAGCAGAATATCACCTACGCGCAATGTTCCTTTTTGCACCAGAATGGTAGTAACATATCCACGTCCTTTATCTAGTGTGGCTTCAATCACTGTACCGGCAGCGTTTCTGTTCGGATTCGCTTTCAAGTCGAGCAACTCGGCTTCTAGCAATACTTTTTCAAGTAAATCGCCAATATTGATACCCTTTAGTGCGGAGATTTCTTGGGATTGAATTTTACCACCCCAGTCTTCCACAAGTAGATTCATGTTGGCAAGTGATTCTTTCACTTTTTCCGGATTTGCGCCGGGTTTATCAATTTTATTGATAGCAAATACGATTGGCACACCTGCTGCTTGCGCGTGCGAGATGGCTTCCTTCGTTTGTGGCATCACATCGTCATCGGCGGCAACAACGATAATGGCGATATCTGTAACTTGAGCACCACGTGCACGCATGGCGGTAAAGGCCTCGTGACCAGGTGTATCTAGGAACGTTATTATTTGTCCGCTATCAAGGTGTACGGAGTATGCTCCAATGTGTTGCGTTATACCACCACTTTCACCAGCAATAACGTTTGCGCTACGTATATAGTCGAGTAGTGAAGTTTTACCGTGGTCAACGTGACCCATTACCGTTACGATAGGTGGTCGAGAAATCAGCGTACTATCGGCGTCCGCTTCTTCTTCGATCATATCGGTTACTTCGGCACTAACGAATTCAACTTTAAAGCCGTATTCTTCAGCTACGATACTTAGAGTTTCAGCATCCAATCGTTGATTCATCGTTACCATGAGACCAAGTTGCATACAGGTCATAATGATATCGGTAACTGGCTTATCCATCATGGTTGCCAATTCACCAACCGTAACGAATTCCGTTACTTTTAGTACTGAACCTTCCTCTGCTCTTTGAATTTGGTCCTTAGCTTCTTGTTCGCGTCGTTCTTCTTTACGTGCGCGTCGAAGTTTTGCACCCTTTGATTTTTTATTTCCAGTTAGCTTTTCAAGTGTTTCCTTGATTTGCTTTTGGATTTGTTCGTCGGTTAGTTCAGCTGCGGGTGTTTTGCGTTTACTGGCAGCGCCTGTGTTCGGGCCTCTTTTACCTGGTTGTCCAGGCGCAGCACCGTCTTTATGTATTCTTCTTCGTTTTTTACGATCATTCGCTGAGGTTGATGAACTTTGACCGCCCGGTTTTGCGGGTGTTGCAGCTTTTTTATCCGGCTGACCGCTCGAAGAAGCTACTTTTTTCTTCTTTTTAAACTGTTCTAAGTCGATGGTTTTTCCTGTGAAATTCGGCCCAGATAGCTTTTGGTATTTAGTGGCTATAGAATTACTTTCAGCCTCTTTTGGTTTTTCTTCAGCGGGCGTTTCCGTTGCCTTAGGCTCCTCTTTAGGTTCCTCTTTTTTGGCAGCGGGCGCATTTGGCAGTTCTCTTTGAACCCTTTGAACTCTGGGTTTTTCGGGTTCTGCTTTGGGCTCGGTACTTTTCGGTTCTTCCTTTTTCTCTTCGACTTCTTTAACCTCTTCCTTAATTTCAGGTTGTTTTTCCTCTGCTGGTTTTTCTTCGGATTTAACCTCAACCACTTTTACCTCTGCTTGTGGCTTTTCCGAAATAGTTTCCGGCTTATCTTCAACTTGAGGTTTATTTTCGGCTTTTGGATTCTCGGTTTTTTCTACTTTCGCTTCGGCACTCGGAATTTCTGGGGCTAACTCAGGTGCTTTTGTAGAGGTTTCTTTCGCTTTTTCCGTTTCTTCTTGAGGTTTGGGCTCTTCCGTCTTAGCAGCTGGAGTTTCCTTTTTTGTTGGCGCATTGAGGTCAATCTTGCCTACGGTTTTTGGACCGGCAAGTTTGTTGGCTTGAGTCCTTACGACTCTTTTCTCCTCTTCTTGGGCTTTCAGAACTTCTTTTTCCTCTTTTTGCTGGAGGCTTACTTTTTCTGACTTTTCTTTCTTGGATTTGTCCTGCTCAAATTCATCCACCAATAAATCATAAACGTCTTCGTTTATTTTTACATTGGGGTTCGAATCAATTTCAATCCCTTTAGACGATAGATATTCTACCGCTCTAATCAGGGAGATATTGAGTTCTCGGATGACCTTTGACAGACGCTGGGGAGCCTTACTCATGAAAATGGTTTACAATAGTTCTAATTACCGACGCGAAGGTACAATTATTCTTCGAATTCGCTTTCTAAAATGGCGCGTACTTCTCGAATTGTTTCCTCCTCAAGGTCGGTGCGTTCCACCAATTCTTCAATAGAGTATTTAAGTACGCTTTTCGCAGTATCGCAACCAATAGCGCGAAGTTCGTCAATCACCCAGCTTTCGATTTCGTCTTCGAATTCACTGAGGATAACATCTTCTTCTTCGCTATCGCGATACACATCAATTTCGAAGCCGGTAAGCATTCCGGCCAATCGAATGTTATATCCGTTTTTCCCAATGGCCAAGGATACTTGGTCGGCATTCAGAAAAACTTCAGCACGTTTGGTTTCTTCATCAATGGAAATTGAGGTCACTTTTGCCGGACTAAGGGCGCGGGTGATCAACAAGTTCATGTTTGATGTAAAGTTAATAACGTCAATATTTTCGTTGCCTAATTCGCGGACGATTCCGTGAATTCTGCTTCCTTTCATTCCCACACAAGCTCCTACCGGATCAATTCTATCGTCGAGTGATTCAACCGCGACTTTAGCTTTTTCACCGGGGATTCGCGCTACACGCTTAACTTGGATAAGGCCGTCGAATACTTCAGGAATTTCTTGTTCAAACAATTTTTCTAGGAATCGTGGGTCGGTACGTGAGAGTATAATTTGTGGTTTTGAACCACGAACTTCTACATTTTTAACTACGGCACGAAGGGTATCGCCCTTACGATAAAAGTCGCGAGGTATTTGTTGGTCTTTGGGAAGAATCAATTCGTTGTTATCGTCGTCATAAATGATAACGGCACGCGGACGAACGTGATGTATTTCTCCACTTATCAAATCGCCCTCCATATCCTTGTAGCGATTGTAGATCTGAGCATTATCGTGCTCTTGAATTTTTTGCAATAAAGCCTGGCGAAACGCCAAGATAAAGCGACGCCCAAGATCAATCAGTTTTACAGGCTGAGAAACTTCCTCGCCAATTTCAAAATCCTCTTCGATTTTCAAAGCTTCAGACAAGGCAATTTCGGTGTTGTCATCTTCCAGCTCATCGTCGGCAACGATGGTTCTGTTTTGCCATATTTCCAAATCCCCTTTGTCGGGATTTACAATGATGTCGAAGTTCTCATCGGTTTCGAATTTCTTCTTCAACTGTTGACGAAATGCATCTTCGATGATGGCCATCAAAGTTACACGGTCAATGTTTTTGTCTTCCTTAAATTCAGTAAAGGAATCGATGATTGCTTTATTGTCCATATCGGAGTTTAATTATAGCGATACTTGGATTTTCGTTTCTCGTACTTGGTCGTAGCGTATGGTCTGGGTTTTTTCAACCGTAACCTTACCTTTTCCTATAGGCTTGGGCTCTCTTTCTGACCACTGAATAACAAACGCCTCAGCTTGAACTTCTATAAGTTTGCCTCTGAGGGTTTCGCCATCAATGATTTTTACTTTAACATCTCGGCCAATGTTCTTCCTGTACATGCGCATACTATCCAGAGGACGAGCCACTCCTGGTGAGCTCACCATCAACATAAAGTCTTCACTCTCACGATCTAAACCGGATTCCACAGACCTACTCACCGACTTCAATTGATCGATGGTAATCCCCTCATCCGTGTCTACGAGAATGGTTATTGCGTTTGCCGCATCTACAGAAATATCAACAACAAAACCATCAAAATCAGCTAGTGCCGTTTCGCATAGTTCTGTAACTTGCCTGATGTCAATCATAAAACCCTAATAAAAGAGGGGACACAATGTCCCCTCTCAAGTGGCGCAAATGTACAAAATATATACAAACCTGCAAAACAATTTTCTAGTGTTTATAAAATAGAAGCAATTCTACGTCAATAATATTTCGAATACTGCTGTTTTTGGTAGTACATTTGCTCTTTAGTTTTGCTATTAACCGACAAAAACCTGTCGTGTAGAGAAGGTTTTTGGTCACATTTAAATCATCATAATGCGCAAATTTATTCTTTTTTTCGTAGCCGGAGTTTTTAGTCTTTCACTAGCGGCCCAAGATGGGACTTTCAGTACTCTGCCGTCCGTAAGCGTCAAGGATTTACGCGGAAATACGATCAGTAGTGGTAGCTTTGAAAATGATGGTCGACCAATTATCATAAGCTTCTGGGCTACATGGTGTAAGCCTTGTATAGCAGAGCTGAACGCTATTCGTGATATGTACCCTGATTGGGTAGAAGAAACCGGTGTTAAGCTCATTGCAATTTCTATTGATGATGCTCGTAATGCGGCGCGTGTCAGACCTTTCGTGCTCGGTCAAGGCTGGGAGTACGAAGTCTATCTCGATGAAAATAGTGATCTGCGAAGGGCATTAAATGTCAATAATCCGCCACACACATTTTTATTAAACGGTAACAAGGAGATCGTCTGGCAGCACAATGGATATGTTCCAGGTGATGAGGATGTTTTATACGAACTCGTTGAAAAGTTGGCTGCTGGTCAAACAATTAAGTAAGAATTTCGCATCGTCAGTGGTCAGAAGCATTTCGATTGTATGAGTGCTAGCTTGCATTTATTCCTAACAACTAAACACAACGGATGAAGCATCTTTTATTCGTCTGCCTCGGATTTTCAATCACTCTGAGTAACTCCCTTTTCGCTCAAGAAGGAGATCCGCCTAAATCTAAAGGAGAACTTCACGGAAATTTTCAAAGTGATTTTCAATATTACTTCCGTGATCCAGCAATTGACCCTACCGGTGAATTTTTTCCGGATGAGCGTTTTCTGGCCGCAGGATTTACCAACCTCATTTACAGTCAAGGTGATTTTCAAGCGGGAATTCGTTATGAAAATTATCAAAATAACCTTTTAGGGCTGCCGGAGGGCTTCCGAGGTCAAGGTATACCCTACAGATTCATCCGTTTTCAAAAAGATGGACTGGAAATTACGGCCGGTAACTTTTATGAGCAGTTTGGTTCCGGAATGATTCTTCGAGCATTTGAAGAACGAGGCCTGGGATTGGACAATGCCTTTGATGGTGTTCGCCTGCGCTATAGTCCGTTTAAAGGTCTTTACATGAAAGGACTTGTGGGAAGACAGCGTTTGTATTTTGAAACAACGGAAGGGATAGTTCGCGGTGCTGATGCCGAACTAAATTGGAATGAGAGTTTTAGTAGATTTCAAAACTCGAAATGGTTGATTACAACCGGAGCAAGTTTCGTGAGTAAATTTGAACCAGCGAATAATCCGTTTTTGAATTTGCCTCAGAATGTTGGGGCTTATGGCGGACGCTTGGTGCTCCAGAATGGAGGTTTTAGTTGGAGCAATGAGTACACCTATAAAATTAACGACCCTTCCGAGGATAACAACTATATTTTCAAATCTGGCGAAGGTTTCCTTTCAGTACTTACTTATTCCCGCCCTCGCTTAGGTGTAATGGTCGCGTTTAAGCGCTTAGACGATATGAGTTTTAGATCGCAGCGTACCGCCCAAGAAATTGATGCGCAAATTAACTTCTTACCCCCAACCACCAGACTGCACACCTATACCTTGCCGGCACTCTACCCATACGCAGTTCAACCGATGGGGGAAATTAGCAGACAAGCAGAAATAACTTATACTTTTCCAAGAAAATCTTTTTTTGGTGGAAAATACGGGACAACAATCGCCGTTAACTTTAGCGATGCTTATAGTTTGAATGCGACTTTTTTAGACGAGCGTCCAATAACTGATGATCCGGATGGACCTACAACAGTCGCCGGAACTCAAGGCTATACTTCCGACTTCTTTAGTACCGGACAAGTCAAATTTTTCCAAGATTTTAACTTTGAAATTAAAAAGACCTTTAACAAAAAATGGAAGGGAACTTTCACGTACCTGAACTTCCACTATAACCAAGAAGTTCTTGAAAAAGGTGTTACCCATCGCGATATTTTTAGTCGAGAAGGCAGCTACGACTCCCAAGAATTACTGTATATTCAAGCTGGGGTTGTTGAATTGCTTTATAAAATTAAGCCACGCCATAGTTTGCGTATGGAGTTTCAAGGCATGTTTTTGCGGGATATTGAATATGAAAGAACCGAAAATCGCGGCGATTGGGTAATGGCCTTGTTCGAATATTCAATTTCACCTGGGTGGTTTTTTGCTATTCAAAACAGTTTTAATTACGGAAATCCAGACCCCGATAAGCGGCTTCACTACACCTTGGGAAGTTTGGGATATACACTTAAAACTACTCGCTTTCAATTAAACTACGGACGACAAATGGAAGGTATCTTCTGCGTTGGCGGTATTTGTCGGGTGGTGCCACCGTCAAACGGTATTACACTTACCGTGACCTCCAATTTTTAGGAATGTTTACATTGCCGAAAGAATTTGACAAATAAACTTTAGAAATTTCCGCTAAGCTTTGCTTTTGTGTTTTAACTTAGCCCGTCGGTTTGTACAACCACCATAACGAGGGTCTGTGATTGATTTTTTCAATTGCGCCTATCATTTTAACAACTAAATTCAAACAAAATGAAAAAACTGTACACCTTAATCCTTTCTGGAGCTCTCAGCACCATCGGATTTGGTCAGGCCACTAAGCTGGTTCTCGTTGAGGCTTTTTCCAACGCCTCATGTCCACCTTGTGCGGCCAATAATCCGCAAATGAACGCCTTGTTGTCCAACAACACTTCCAAGGCTGTTTCGGTAAAGTATCAGGCCAACTTCCCGGGATTTGACCCAATGAATCAGCAAAATCCATCAGAGAACAACGCGCGTCGCCAATACTACGGAGTGAATGCTGTTCCTGGAGTGATGGTGGAAGGAGTTACAGGTCCGCTTAATTCCTCGGCCATTAACCAGACGCATATCGATAATCCCTTTAATGCTGGTACCAACCTCGACTTGACGTTGTCGCATACCATCACGAATAACTTTGGTGATATTAGTATCTCAGTTACCGCCAATAACCTTGGAGGTACTGCTATTAGTGGTAACTTGGTGTTGCACGTTGCGTTAATTGAGCGTGAAATCAATTTCCCGGAGCCTCCGGGAACCACCAACGAAAAGGATTTTTTCAATGTTATGCGTAAAATGTATCCCAATGAAAATGGTACCGCTATCCCAGGAGGTCTAGCTCCCAGCACTCCTCAGACATTTACACTTAATCACACAATCCCCAACTACATCTACAACTACGGAGAATTGGCTGTAGTCGCTTGGGTTCAGGATGTAACCACCAAGCAGGTTTATAATGCAGCTTACTCAGCACCTCTTCCATTGCCAGCTAATGCAGTAGATGCAGGTGTGGAGCTTACAGGACAAGATTACTCTTTGTGCGCTACTAGCGTAAGTCCGACTGTAAATTTGGTTAACAACGGAGCGGTTGCAATTACTTCGGCTACTGTTTCTTACTCTTTGAACGGCGGCGCTAATGTCGATTTCGCGTACTCAGGCAACTTAGCTCCCAATGCCACTACGCCGATTACTTTCCCTGCGGCAACTCTAGCTCCAGGCTCTACTAACGAAATTGTTTATTCTGTAACAAACGTCAACGGCGGTGCCTTCGACTTTAATACCATGAATAATAATTCTGCACCCGAGCAAATTGCTCTGTTGGACCCTACTCCCGCAGCTACTCCACTTATTCGTACATTTGAAGGAGTTGCTAATTTTCAGCTACCTACCGATCTGCTTTTCCGCGGTGACCTTAGTGGTGTTTTTGCAATTGATCAAAACGCAGTCAATGGCTTAAATTGGGAATTAGGTGGTTTCGGTGCATCTTCTAAATCCATTCTTATTGATTTTTATTCGAAAGCAGCTGGAGAAGTTGTGGAAATCATTACCCCAAAGGTGAATTTATCTACAGCCCCTGGTCTTTACGTTAGTTTTAACTATGCCCACGCTCAGTTTCAATCGAGTAATGACTACCTAGCCGTTGAAGCTTCTCGTGATTGTGGCGCGACTTGGGAAATTATTTGGGAAGAATCTGGAGCTAATTTAGCTACAGCACCCGCAAGTAGTAACAGGTTTTTCCCGCAGCACAGTACAACGAACACCGATTGGAGAAAAATCCCGTTGTTTATGAGTACATACGCCAACGATACTGAAGTTCTTTTCCGCTTTAGAGCAGTCTCTGATTTTGGAAATACCCTCTGGATTGACGACATCAATATCGGCGGTGCAACGGTTAGTGTGGAGGAGTTGGTTGCCGAAAATGGAGCAGAAATGGTTTCTACAATTGACATATTCCCGAATCCAGCAAAAGACATCGTTTCTCTTAAACTAGATTTGAATATC
>REDE01000111.1 GCA_007693635.1 Flavobacteriales bacterium
CGTTGCCGATAGCCCGAGAATGCACAGAGTGAAAAAACACGTACAGGATCCGTACTCTCTCCGTTGTGTTCCTCAGGTACACGGCGCCACAAAAGATACCATGCGTTTTGTGTACCAAACCCTTTGTACAGAAATCAATTCGGTTTCTGATAATCCTACGTTGATTCCAGAGGAGAATAAAATAATTTCAGCGGGTAATTTTCATGGTCAGCCATTGGCTTTAGCATTGGATTTTCTAGCAATTGCGCTCGCTGAGCTGGGTAGTATTTCCGAGCGACGAACGTATTTGCTGATTAGTGGTCAGAGGGGTCTGCCGGCATTCTTGGCCAAAGGCGCAGGTTTGCATTCTGGCCTAATGATCGCTCAGTATACAGCGGCGTCTATTGTGAGTAAAAACAAGCAACTGTGTACGCCGGCATCGGTGGATTCAATCCCGTCGAGTAATGGACAAGAAGACCATGTAAGTATGGGGGCAAATGCAGCCGTGAAAATGCTGGAAGTTGTATCCAATGTGGAAGCAGTTTTGGCCATTGAGTTGGTGAACGCGGCCCAAGCTTACGATATGGACTCAACCGCTGGGAGTCCATTCATTGCCTGTATTCATCAAGCTTTTCGGGAGTGTGTTTCAATGATGGAAGGCGATCGTTTTTTACAGCCTGACTTACTCAGCGCGCAATCTTTTCTTCACGATATGAATATCGAGCAAAGCGAACTTTGGGAAGGGTTCGCCTAGACGAATAATTTGGCAATGATGCGTTATCAAGTGACTGATTTATTGGTATTAGGAACAGGGAATTTGGCCTGGAATATTTTGTCGTGGACGCAAAATGTCGATTATCGCGTCCGTATTTGGGGTAGAAATTCACAAGAACGAGATCGATTGGCGCAAGAGTGGGGAACGGAGATTTCGGAGACAGTGGAGGATAAACCCGGTCAAATTGTGATTTACGCGCTTCGAGATGACGTTATTGCAGAAATGAGCTCATCATTGTGCTTAAAATACTCTGCTGAAGTCCATCTTTCGGGTTCACTTCCCCTCGAGTCTTTACAAGCAGCTAAACGCGGGGTTTGTTGGCCTGTGGCTTCATTGCGAAAGGGAAAAGCTCTAGATTTAAGCTTGATACCATGGGTAGTTCAAGGCGATGTCGAGTTGCCCTTCGTTTCGAATTTTAAAAAAATTGAGTCGGATATTGAGCGCAAGAAATTGCATTTATCGGCCGTATTCTTTAATAATTTTGTCTATTTCTTGGGTAAGCAAATGGAGGATTTTAATGCACAAGATATAGATCTTCTCGATTTTATCAAGTATCAAACCATTGAAAACTTGCAAACTAGCGCAGATTTGCAGACGGGTCCGGCTTCTAGGGGCGATCTTGTAAGCATCGAACAACACCGAGATTTGTTACTCGAATCAGAAAACTTGAAAGCAATTTATGAGTTGTTTACTCAACTAATAGCTAAAAAATATGGACATGAACTATAAGCAAAAACTCCCTAAGATTAATCATTTGTTGTTGGATGTTGACGGCGTGTTAACCGACGGGACCGTTTTTTTTGATCATGAGGGGCGCGCACAGCGTCGCCTATTTACGAAGGATTCATTTGCAATACAGTTTGCTATTCGTCAGGGACTACGCATCGGGATAATTACCGGTGGGAGTGGAGCCGGACTCTTAGAGCCTTTTCGTGAGCTGGGTATTCAGGACATCTATACCCGTTCATCGGATAAACTTGATGCCTTTAAAGATTACCTAGCCGTGCATGATTGTATGCCGGATTCAATCGCCTATATGGGCGACGATTTACCAGATTACGCAGTTATGGAACGGGTTGGGTTGTCTTGCTGCCCTTCAGATGCAGCCACTTACATTCGTGAACGCGTTGATTACGTTTCGGCTTTTCCGGGCGGCGGAGGTGCTGTCCGAGATATTTTGGAGCAATGGCTAAGGGTTAATAATTTGTTTGAGCATCCCGATAAATGGACATGGTAATTTTTTGTACATTTACCTTTTAAATCCCCCATTAGTATGCGAATTTGGTTTGAGGCGTTTCGATGGAAAAACTTAGTTATTGCGACTACCATCCTGTTGGCCTTTCGCATCGGTATTCATGAGCCAATTGGTTTTCCTTCCCGATTACCTGATTGGGCATTTGGCTTGGCTGTTTTGTCTACCATTTTCGCAATGGCGTATGGGTATTTAATCAATGATATTCGCGATCGCACCACCGATGAAGTCAATAAACCAGAGCGCGCGAAGCTTTTCAAAAAGCACACCTTAGAAGAAATAAATGTGGTCGCCTACGCTTTGGCCGCTTCTTCCATGCTTATTGGTGCTTTTTTAGCAATGTATATCGATCGGTGGCGATACATCGCACTGCCGGCAATTACGCTCTTACTTCTTCATCAATACGCCCATCATCTGAAAGGACGTCCTTTTATTGGAAATGTACTGGTCGCTTTTCTAGCTTCATTAATGGTTGTTTCTCTGCTCGCTTTTGACGTGCTTCCCGTTTTGGAAAACAATGTCGATATTAAGAATCAGTTTCAAGGTTTGGTATACATATACCTAGCCTTTGCAGGCTTTGCGTTTCACATAACCTTGATTCGTGAAATTGTCAAGGATCTTGAAGATGTAGAAGGTGATAAACGCGCGGGATACAGAACACTTCCAATCGTTATAGGCGAACGCCCTTCGCGGTTAATCGCTTTTCTGCTTGCATTGATATTCAGTATTATTAGCATTCGATTTACCATAGCGGTTTGGCAAGAAGATTACAGCTATTGGTTAATCTACGCCATTGTAGCCGTATATTCTCTCTATATTCTGTACTTGTTGCGTCCCGGTGAGCGCCTCGTAAACTACAAAATCGTACAACGCACACTTAAGATATTGATGCTTATGGGAATTCTCTTGCTGCCCCTGCTTTCATTCATTGGGTGATATGTAGAATTTTTTCTAGGAGTGTTAAAGTATTTTAAAATACGAGTTAATTTCACAGCCTTAAAACTCCCCAATTTAACTTAAACACATATTGGTATGATGAACTTAGGCGTGCGAATACTTCTCGCTAGTAGCTCCCCTCGTAGAAGCGAATTACTTAGTAGTTTGGGTTTTGATTTTGAAGTTGTTGAGCATCAAGCTTTGGAAGAGTATCCCGATAATCTCTTTGAAGGCGAAATTGCAGCTTACTTATCTGAAATCAAAGCAATGTCTTTATTTTCAACTATTAAACCTGACGAATTGGTGATTGCCGCAGACACCATCGTCTACCATAAGGGAGCTGTGCTTGAAAAACCTGCTAGTCCGGAGAAGGCTGCGCGGATGCTGCGTAAACTAGGAGGGAGTATGCATAAAGTTTATACAGGAGTAACGCTGATGAATAGCCAATATTACCATACCTTTGTCGAGGAAACCGAGGTGTGGTTTAATCCCATTGATGAAGATGAAATTCAGTATTACATCAAGAATTTTTCTCCATTTGATAAAGCAGGTGCCTACGGAATTCAGGAATGGTTAGGAATAGCAAAAGTTTCAAAAATTGTGGGTAGTTACAACAACGTTGTTGGCCTTCCAACGGCTGAATTGTATCGAGAAATCAAGCGATTTTTGGCGCAAGCAAAATAAATACGAATTAGTTTTTCATGCAGGCAGAAATTGTAACCATTGGTGACGAAATTTTAATTGGTCAAATAGTCGATACAAATTCCGCTTGGCTTGGAAAAACGCTCAATGCGGAGGGTATTGATATTCATCGTATTCACAGTATTCGCGATATTCCCTCGGAGATTCATCGTGCGCTTCAAGCGGTGGATGAACAAACTCAACTCGTTATACTTACAGGAGGACTAGGTCCTACCCGCGACGATAAGACCAAGCAAGCCTTAGCCGATTTTTTTGGTGTTTCGATGGAGTTGCATCCAGATGTCGAGCAACACATTGAGGCGCTTTTCGCAAAATTCAACCGTCAGGTCAATAGACTCAATCGTTCGCAGGCTATGTTGCCGGCAAATTGTATTCCTCTATTTAACGAGAAGGGTACAGCTCCGGGAATGCTCTTTGAATGGGGTGAAAGGTTGCTCATTTCACTTCCAGGAGTTCCTTACGAAATGAAGCATTTGCTACTCGAAAAGGCTTTTCCGGAAATTCGCGCTCGACAAACCCTAAACATGGAGATTTGTCACCGAACGCTATTAACCCAAGGAGTTCCCGAAAGCATACTTGCAGAACAACTTTCGGAGTACGAAGATCATTTGCCGGATGCTCTGAAGCTTGCTTATCTGCCTTCCCCAGGTCGGGTTCGCTTGCGTCTGACTGGTCGAGGTCCCAAAGGAACGAATATTACTTCTAGTGTTGAGCGCTATTTCGATGATTTACGCCAGTCTTTAAAGAGCATTTCTTACGGTGAAGGCGATGCGGAAATGGAAGAAATTGTTGGCGGCTTGCTGCGTGATAAGCGAAGAACAGTAGGCGTTGCCGAAAGCTGCACCGGAGGCTATATCTCTCACTTAATTACGCGTGTTCCGGGAAGCTCAGATTATTTTCAAGGAAGCGTTTTGTCGTATTCTAATGATCTCAAAATAAAAATTCTAAATGTTAATCCGGAAGATATTTTGAGTTTTGGTGCTGTTAGTGAGCCCGTAGTTAGGCAAATGGCCATTGAAGCAGCAAATCTTCTAAAAACCGATTACGCCTTAGCAACTTCTGGGATTGCCGGCCCTTCTGGAGGTTCAAGTGAAAAACCTGTAGGTTTGGTATGGATCGGTCTGCACAGTCCAAAAGGAACAAAAGCATTTCAGTTTCAATTTAACGGAGATCGCGAACGAATCATCCGTAAGTCATCTCTGATGGCGCTCGACATTCTTCGTCGTGCCCTGGTCGATGATGCTGGAAAGGCTTGAAGCATAAATTTTCACAATCAACACACCTTTTATAAAACCACTGAGTAAAATGAATATTACCTATAACCGTGAGGCTTTTAGCGATGAGCAACTCCTTAGCATCTATCAGACTGTTCTCAAACCTCGAATGATTGAGGAGAAAATGCTAATTGCGCTGCGACAAGGAAAAATTTCTAAATGGTTCTCAGGTTTTGGTCAAGAGGCGATTTCGGTGGGTACAACTTTGGCTATGAAGGAGGAGGAGCATATTTTAACCATGCACCGAAATTTAGGGGTTTTTACTTCAAGAAACATAGACCTTTACCGGTTATTTGCCCAGTTTCAGGGTAAGGCAGCTGGATTTACAAAGGGGCGCGATCGCTCGTTCCACTTTGGTGCTCCAGAGCATAATATCGTGGGAATGATTTCTCACCTGGGTCAGCAATTAGGCGTTGCCGACGGCATCGCTCTCGCACATTTGCTGAAAAAACAAGAAGCAGCAACGCTCGTATTTAGCGGTGATGGAGGAGCCAGTGAGGGTGATTTTCACGAAGCACTAAACGTGGCGGCAGTCTGGCAATTACCGGTGATTTTTGTTGTGGAAAATAATCAGTGGGGGCTGAGCACCCCGAGCAACGAGCAATTCCGTTGCGCTCAATTTGTGGATAAAGGTATCGGTTACGGGATGGATGCCGAACGGATTGATGGAAATAATATCTTGGAGGTCATCGAAACCACAAAATATTGGGCCGATGAAATTCGTAAAAACCCCAGGCCTGTCCTTTTAGAATGTGTAACCTTCCGTATGCGAGGACACGAAGAGGCTAGTGGTACCAAATACTATCCGGATGGATTAATAGAAAAGTGGTCGGCTTACGATCCGGTAGAGAATTTTCGAGAATTTTTGATGTCTGAAGGTGTGCTTACCGAAGCATTGGATACAGAGATGCGTAAAGCCTTCGGTGTTGAAATAAATAATGCCTTACAGCGCGCACTTGAGGATGAGCCTATTATATTCGATGCCGAAACAGAACTGCGTGATTGCTATGCTCCGGTGGATATTGAACCAACGAGTCCTACAGGTGAAACCAAAGAAATGCGTCTGATTGATGCTATTTCGGACGGATTACGCGAGAGTATGCGTAAACACGATAATTTGGTCTTGATGGGTCAAGATATTGCTGATTACGGTGGGGTATTTAAGATTACCG
This sequence comes from Flavobacteriales bacterium, assembly GCA_007693635.1. Lineage (GTDB taxonomy): Bacteria > Bacteroidota > Bacteroidia > Flavobacteriales > Schleiferiaceae > CSBr16-58. The sequence continues at coordinate 6,091 of REDE01000111.1, forward strand.
ATGGATTTGTCGATGAATTTGGCAAACAAAGAGTGCGTAACACGCCTTTATGTGAGTCGGCAATTCTCGGTGCCGCCTTAGGTCTTTCGGTAAAGGGTATGAAAAGTATGGTGGAAATGCAATTCGCCGATTTCGTCACCGAGGGATTTACCCAAATTGTAAATAACTTGGCTAAAATCCATTACCGCTGGGGGCAAAATGCCGATGTTGTGGTGCGCATGCCTACGGGTGCTTCTGTTCAAGCTGGCCCCTTTCACAGTCAAAGCAATGAAGCTTGGTTTGCCCATACACCCGGACTTCGGGTTGTGTATCCAGCTTTCCCCGCCGACGCGAAGGGATTGCTAATACGATCTTTTGAAGATCCTAATCCGGTAATGTTTTTTGAGCATAAAGCTTTATACCGATCCCTTTACGATCAGGTTCCTTCTGGATACTATAGTCTGCCTTTTGGTGTAGCGAATCGAGTTCATGAGGGGGGTGATGTAAGTATTGTTACTTACGGACTGGGCGTGCATTGGGCATTGGAATGGCAAAAAAATCACCCGGAAGTACAGTCTGATATCCTCGATTTACGCACGCTTGTGCCTTTTGACGAAGAAGCAATTTACCAAAGTGTTCGAAAAACGGGAAGAGCTTTGGTATTGCATGAAGATTGCTTAACGGGTGGTTTTGGTGGTGAAATTGCCGCTCGAATTAACGAAAACTGCTTCAATTACCTAGATGCACCGGTAAAACGACTGGGTAGTTTGGACACCCCCGTTCCCTTTACGGGAAGTTTGGAGAAAGGCTTTTTGGCCAATGCCCAACTTAAGGATGTGATGAATGCGCTGTTGAACTACTGATTAGTAAGTCTTAATGCGCGGATGCTAAAACCCAAGCCAGAGCAATTGCAGCGATCACAGAACCGATTTTTACTAGATTAAAACGATGATCTTCACTGGCTTCAAATAGAATGGTGGTGGAGATATGCAAGAAGATACCCGCGACAAACGCAGTGGTATAGGTATTTATTTGGTGCATTTCGGGTAAGTAGCCACCAAATATCATCCCTAATGGGGCCATTATGGCAAATAACATCAACAGTGAATAGGTGATTTTTAACGATAATTTGCGATCGCGGAGCAAGGAGAACAGTACGATACCCACAGGGATGTGATGCAGTGCAATGCCCCAAAAAAGTCTGTTGGTGACTTCGGGATTATGCGATTGTGTTCCAATTGGAATACTTTCGATAAAAGCGTGTAAACATAAGCTTATTAGCGCGGCAACCGGAATGTTGTGCTTGGACTTTTTGCTTACTTCATGCGCGTGCCCATGTTCCACTCCGTGAGAAACCATTTCCAAGATTACTTGAAACAGAAAACCAAACATGACCATCAGACCCGGTAAAGGGTTGTGGTGATGATGACCGTGTTCTTCGTGGAATTCACCGGAATGCGTGTAAATTTCTGGTAGCAAATGCATCATTGCTAATGCCAAAAGATATGCCCCGGAGAAGGCCAGCATAACTTTTAGACGAAGAGGATTTCCACTGCGAAACCAATTGGCAGCTAGTGCACCCACCATTACGGCGGCAATTAAAACGATGGATTTGAATATCATTTGCGGGCCATTATTATACAACGTGGAGAATGGTTTGCTTCAAATTTGTTCAAATTGTAGTCGCCCCATTGTTCCACAATTTCAAATTGTGCTTTTTCTAACATCTCAACGAAATCGCTGGCGTAGTAGAGAGCTACTTGTTCGCAGTAGGTGAACGATTTTGTTCCGTCAGTAACCTGAATTTCTTTTATTACATGGCGATCTTCTAACCGGCGTTGTATTTTGAAATGGATGCCTTCAATGGTTTTTTCCTCAGGTTTTGTAGGAATCTCACCGAGTGACTCCGCATTGAGATAATCAAAATAAAAATGCCCCTCGGGTTTGAGTGCGCGGTAAATGTTGTTGAAAACAGCCTGGTGTGATTGGTCATCCTCAAAATACCCAAAGCTTGTAAAGGCATTCAGTACTGCGTGGTATTGATTTTCCCCTAAGTCGTTTCGCATATCGCCAACTTCAAAGGACAAACCTTTTTGAGTAAATTTATTGGCGAAGGCGATATTTGATGAGGAGAGGTCAAGACCGTGAACAGTATATCCCAATTCAAAGAGTTGCATTGCGTGCCTTCCACGTCCACAGGCAAGGTCAAGGATACGAGTATTCTTGGGTAATTGCGTATGCGCCATTAGATTATTCAAAAACCTTTTGGCTTCCGTATTATCGCGGTGTTTGTAGAGAATGTGGTAATAAGCGGTGTCAAACCAATCGGCGAACCAATCAGGTGCTTTAACTTTCATAGGGAATATTTAGCATTATTGACACAACAGGCTTTTTTTTTCGAGCCGGCAAAGTTAGGTAAATAAAACCATTTAACGCATGAAAGTTGCACTAAGCATGAAATAGGTCTGAGAACGTATGCTGTTTATTGGAGAAAGAGCTACGGGCGACACAGGAAAAATACGATTATTTTCTTGTGAGAAGTTTACCACCGCCATATCCATCGCAAAGTTTTTGGTTCGAAAGCCAGCACCTCCATGGATTCCGTGAACGCCTGAATTTTGAAAATTTGCTGCAAATCCGGAGGTTGAGTAAGAGTAGCCTCCTCTTAAAAAGAAGTTTTGAAACCGCGCTTCAACGCCACTACGTACTTGGTGGATGGCTGCTAAATTATCGCGAATACGCTCGTTGGTGGCGTCGTATGAGATCATACGGGAGCGAAAGTTACCAGCACGAGCGTCGCTGAATTCATAGTCGGCGGTAATCAATCCGTATTTACCAAAAACGTAGGCAACCCCGGTATTGATTCTGCCGGGAAGAGTCATATTGTAGCGATAGTTGAAATCACGGCCATCGATTTCGGTGTCGGGTATGTTGGGTATATTGTCCACGAATTCCACAAAGGCAATTTCTCCGTTGGCACTCATCACCGAAGGGGTGTGAGCGGCAAATGAAAGTCGCAAAGCGGGAATTGGTCGGTAGATTAAGCCAAATTTAGCGTTGATTCCAATGAAATTTACGATTTGAAACTCATCGATGATTTGGATTCCTATATCGTTATCCAATCCTTCGATGTAATCACTGTAGTACTCTTCTTCAAACCGTCCGATAGGAATGCCTACCCCAATTCCGTAGTACCATTTTCGGTTGGTATGTCCTCCCCAAGTAAGTCCCATTTCCCCTAAATAGCCAGCGGATCTTACGGACAAGCTGTCGTCGAAAAACACACCTTGTACAACAGTTGCGTCCTGCGCTCTAAATTGGTTGTTGAAACTACTGAGTTGATTGTATGAAAAAGCAAAATTTGATTGACTATTTCTTTCTTCGCTAAGGACATTTACCGAGCCAAAGTTTGGTATTGTCGAAGTTCCTCCGCTATGGTCATAGACGTTTGAACCAGAAAGCGTTTGCTGTGAATAGCCTGAAAATCCTAGAGAAATATCCGTTTGTGGTCGACGAAAAACACCAACTCCGGCGGGGTTGCTATGTATTGCACTAAAGTCATTTCCCAAGGGACTAAATGCACCCCCGGCTCCCATATTTCGGGCTGTTCCGAGATTTTGATGGCGTGCAAATTGGGCCATATTGTAGAAGTCCTGAGCAATTCCAGCAGAAGGAAGCAGCAGAATAAGTCCAAGGAATATCTTGTTGTTCAAATTCCAATTTTTCAGCAAGATATCTAAAACATTCAGTTTTTGGTGAGTTTTTGTCTTGAGCATTTCCATGTGTTCAAAAATATACGTTCACAGTATTTACAGTTTTACAGAACCTTAGTCAATTGAGCAATTCGTTCTTAAACAAGTCTTTAGAATTGTTCGCTGTTTTTGCTTTTCAATGCAAATACACTTTCATTTTTCGCGGTACATCCTAAAAAAAGTTCCCCACTTTGGGGGAACTTGTAAGAATTGAATTTTAGCGTCTTCCTCCTCGAGAAGGGGCTGAACTTCTACTTGGTGAAGGACTAGAACTTCTAGAAGGAGATACACTTCTACTAGGTGAAGGGCTAACGCTTCTGGAAGGAGCTGCGCTTCTGCTTGGTGAAGGAGTAAAGCTTCTTGAAGGTGCGGGAGCCGCACTTCTTGAAGGTGACACACTTCTCGAAGGCGCTGAGCTTCGCGCTGGAGGACTATAATTACCTCTGGAAGGTGCTCTTTGTATTGTGCCTCTGGAAGGTGCGGTACTTCTCGACGGAGCAGTACTTCTCGCTGGCGCAGTACTTCTTGAAGGGGCCACGCTTCGGTTAGGTACATTTGTTCTCGAAGGTGAGGTTGCACGTCCTTGGCTTGTAGCTGGAGTTCTGCTTGGTGTATGCAAGAAGTTACCTCTTTGCACGGCGGCATTTCTTTGACTAACATTGGTGCGCGTAACATCAGCATAATTTGGAGATCTTCTAAAAGATGTTCCTTGAGTAGCAGCCTGAGATCGGCTGCTGGTATTAGCTTGACGCATGCTAGAAGTTCCTTCGGTTCTTCCGCTTGTGGCGCCGCGCGAACTGCTTTCAATACGATTTCCAGAGCCTGATTGATTACGGGCACTAGTAACACTTCTGTCGGTTGTGCGCACAGAACCTGTTCGCGAAGATGGCGCCATTGTTCTGGTTGTAACGGCCGGACCAGAGTTGAAACCTGTACCGCGACCAGCATAAGGCGTTCTAGGTCGGAAAAAATCTCCGCCACCACCCATCATCATGCCGTGATGGAATCCCATGGCGTAGGAATTATGCATTCCCCACATTCCACCCATTCCCCAAGGGTGCATCATTCCCATGCCCATACCCATTCCCCAAGGGCGCATCATCCATGGGTCGTAGAAAAACGGATCGTAGAAACCCATTCCCATTCCCATACCCCTTCCCCAAGGCCGCATCATCCATGGGTCGAAGAAAATCGGATCGTAGAAACCCATTCCCATTCCCATACCCATTCCCCAAGGATGCATCATTCCCCATGGGCGCATCATCATCGGTGAACCGAAGCCCATTCCGAATCCCCAGCCGGGCATCATGCCCATTCCCATGCCGTAAGACATGCCGAAATTCCAACCTGGAGCCATGCCCATTCCCATTCCGGGGTGCATCATGCCGCCGCCATCGACCATTCCGCCAGACTGCTGACGATTGTTGCTACGCTCCCTAAAGTTCGGGTCGTAGTAGTCTTCGTAAATCTCAGATTGTTCATTATTAACCGAGGCAATACGGTCTGTAGCCCCAATGGCAGGGGCGGTATAGCCTGGATTGTGATAAATGCCGTCGTCGTAGAAATTCTGAGTTAGATCTTTCTTTGAGCTACAGCCAACTATCAATAATCCTATCGTCAGTATGCTCAATAAATTTTTCATCGCTTTTTCCTTTAAAAATGGTTATATCGCTTAGCTTTGCGCTTCCACAATTATATCTCAAAAGTTATACCACTTAATTGAATTATGGCAGACATTCTCACCAGCAAAGATAAGGACTACGCGCAATGGTACAATGACCTTGTGATAAAAGCTGATTTAGCAGAAAACAGTGCGGTCAGAGGCTCGATGGTTATTAAGCCTTACGGCTTTGCCATCTGGGAAAAAATGCGCGATGATTTGGATAGACGATTCAAGGAAACAGGGCATTTGAACGCGTATTTTCCACTTTTTATTCCCAAATCCTTCCTAAGTAAGGAGGCAGCGCACGTAGAAGGATTCGCAAAAGAATGCGCCGTTGTTACGCATTACAGATTGAAAAACGACCCGAACGGAAAAGGCGTTATCGTCGATCCGGATGCTAAACTGGAGGAAGAACTCATCGTTCGTCCTACGAGTGAGACCATCATATGGGATACATATCGAAAGTGGATTCAGTCGTATCGCGACTTACCATTGTTGATCAATCAATGGGCAAACGTCGTTCGTTGGGAGATGCGTACGCGTCTTTTTCTACGTACTTCAGAATTTTTATGGCAGGAGGGACACACTGCGCATGCTACGAAAGAGGAGGCTATTGCTGAGGCAGAACAAATGCTGGAAGTATATGCAGATTTTTTGGAATCCATTCTGGCCGTCCCCGTATTGAAGGGTGTGAAGTCGGAAAGTGAACGCTTCGCCGGTGCCGTTGAAACCTATTGCGTAGAAGCACTTATGCAAGATGGAAAGGCTCTGCAAGCCGGAACATCGCATTTTTTAGGACAAAACTTTGCCAAGGCATTTGACGTAAAATTTGCTACTAAAGAGGGTACAAACGAATATGTTTGGGCTACTTCTTGGGGTGTAAGTACGCGCTTAATGGGCGCACTCATTATGTCGCATAGCGATAATAATGGTTTGGTTTTACCTCCAAAAGTCGCTCCTTACCAAGTTGTCATCATTCCTATTTACCGCAAGGATGAGGAGTTTGATCGCGTAGATGCCGCGGCTAAAGAAATTATGGCCGACTTGCGCAAAGCAGGTATTAGCGTGCATTACGACAATCGCGATACGTATAAACCAGGCTGGAAATTTAATCAGTATGAGCTAAAGGGTGTCCCAGTACGCCTAGCTATCGGACCTCGTGATTTGGAAAATAAGCAAGTGGAAATGGCGCGCCGCGATACTTTGCAGAAATCACCGGTTCCTATGGAGGGCTTGGCCGAGCATATTTCCTCAACACTGGAAGATATTCAAAATTCTTTACTTGAGCGCGCTAAAAAACGTACCTCCGACGCAACTTACGAGGTGAATACTTGGGAAGAATTTACCGATGCTATCGCCAATCGGGGTGGGTTTGTAAAGGCCCACTGGGATGGAACGCCCGAAACAGAGAAAATTATTAAAGACAAGACAAAAGCGACCATTCGCTGCATCGAGTTGGATGCACCCGAAGAACAAGGAACATGCATTCTTACGGGTAAACCATCGAATCGCAGAGTGGTATTTGCCAAAGCTTATTAAGACCATTATCGCCATGACCGACAAGAAAACACCGCTCTCCTGCAACCTCGATTTGTATAAGCTGCTCACCGAAAAGTCTGCCGCTAAACTTGAGGTTTACGAAAAACTAAAAGCCGTTTTTCTCGACTTTAAGTCGGTACTAAGCGAAATACATACGGAACTTAGCGTTGATGTTTGTGGAGTTAATGAGGCTATTGAAATCTCTTTTGAAGATGTTTCGGCTTTTGAAACTAAGTTTCAAGCAGCTGGCGATGTTCTTTACTGTTATATGCATTCAAATGTTTTTGCCCTCGATGAGCAGCACTATGTATTGCAACATTCACATCTGAAGAAAAATCCTAATGATGCGTTTTTCGGAACACTGAATATGTACTACTTCATGGCGGATTCGGTAAGGTATAATCGTTTGAACGACAACGGAATTCTTCTCGCGCGAATACTCGTGAATCGCAACGGCAATTTCTTTGTAGAAGGGGTGAAGCCTTTTGGAGAAATGGAGCGTTTTGATGAAAGTAGGAAGCTTACACACGAGGTTCTTAAGGGAATTACGGAGAAAGTTTTGCGCTACATGCTGGAAATCGATCTGACCCTACCGCCAAAGGCACACGCCCAATTGATGAGTGTCGCGGATATTCAAAATGTGCGACAGGAAATGCGATTTAAGACAAAACAAACACTCGGCTTTATGAAGCGCTAGGGTTCCTTGGAACACAAATTTTTTTACTATGAGCAACATTTGTATTGGTATCATTCGGGAAGGAAAAACCCCACCGGATAAACGTGTTCCGTTTACCCCGGAACAAGCGGCACAACTACAAAACGAATACGGCATTTCCGTGATTGTTGAACCTAGTGAAATTCGCGCCTACAGCGATGATGATTACCGAAATGCCGGGTGTGTCGTGCAAAAGGATTTGTCGAAATGTGACATTCTCATGGGGGTTAAGGAGGTGCCAATCCGTGAATTGATTCCCAACAAAACCTATTTCTTTTTCTCCCACACCATTAAAGAACAGCCGTATAATCGCAAGCTTTTACAAGCCGTACTTAAAAGTAAAATTCGCTTGATCGACTACGAGGTCCTCACGAAACCTAACGGCGTTCGGGTGGTTGGCTTTGGTCGTTATGCTGGGATAGTAGGTGCCTACAACGGACTTTTAGCTTTTGGGAAGGCCAGTGGTAGATTCAAGCTTCGCCCGGCAAATGAATGTTTCGATCGCGCCGAAATGAATGCTGAATTGAAAAAAATCAACCTGCCAAGTACGTATAAAATTGTCCTTACCGGAACTGGAAGGGTAGCCAAAGGTGCTCGCGAAGTTCTTATCGACGCCGGCCTGGCGGAGGTCTCTCCATTGGAGTTTGTCGATCGCCCATTCCAATCACCCGTATTTACGGTTTTGGAAGTCAATCATTATTTTTTCAGAAAGGATAATCAACCCTTCGATAAACGGGCGTTTTACGCAGATCCTGCTGATTACGAAGCCCGATTTATGTCTTTTGCTAGAGTAGCAGACATGTATATTCCTTGTCACTATTGGGATAGTCGATCGCCTTTTATTTTTACAAAAGAAATTGCACAAAGTCCCGAGAATCGCATTAAGATTGTCGCCGACGTAAGCTGCGATATCGACGGCCCCATCGCTTCTACATTACGACCTAGCACAATTGATGATCCGCTTTACGGCTATGATCCCGCCTCTCACACGGAAGTCCCCTTCGGAACTCCAAACTCCATAGGGGTTATGGCTGTAGATAATCTGCCGTGTGAGCTTCCCCGTGATGCATCGCGCGATTTTGGTGTTGAACTTATCAATAGCGTTATCCCCGCTCTGTTGAATAACGATGAGGATGAGTTGCTAGAACGCGCCTCAATAACAACCAGAGAAGGCCATTTGGGTAAATACTTTCAGCATTTAAAGAATTACGCAGAATTGGTGTAGAATAAGTTTGTCGCCTCTCTAGTCAATGTGAATCCGATATTTGCATGGTTTAAAATCCCCAACGTGCAAAACCTAATCCATGCTAATGATCTTTACTGCAAAAAGGGCTTTTGAATCAACAAACTCAAAAATTTTTCCGATGAAATACCGTTTACTTTCTATTATTTTCCTCGTGATAATGGGTTCAATTGCCCAAGCCGCAATAGGTGATACCATTAATGTTCGGGCACACGACGGACGCGATATGGTTTGGTACGAGCGCTATCGCGATTGGGCTGTGTTTCCCCAAGCTAAAGAATTTCATCAAGTGAACATGCAGTTCACCATGGGCTGTGCTACCGGTGGTTGCAGCGACTGGGACTATACGGTTTTGGTATATTTACTTCACCCCACAGGACAATTTGATTCCTCAATTGTTCGCATCGATACTATTTCTATGCAGCCGCCAGTTTTTGATACCATCTGGCTGGTTACTCCAATAAAAGAACGTTTTGAACTCGGACGATTAATAACGCCTTATGGTGGCTTTATGCGTCGCAGTCAAAATGGCTATAACAACAACTGGCAGCATCGTTTTGTCTTTGATGTTACTGATTTCCAGATGATGATGACCGATAGCGTGGAGTTTGAAGTCTTTTACCAAGGTTGGCAGTCGGGATTTAAAGCAACGGTGGATTTTCAGATGATTGAGGGTACACCACCTCGTCGTGTCCGCCGAATAGAAAATGTATACCAACCGGGAGGCTTTAATTACATCACTCCTCAACAGTTTGAAGCCAATGTGCTTCCCCCAACTACCTTTCAATTTGATTCTCTAGATGCCGGTGCTGTTTTGCGATTTATTCCCTCAGGACACGGTTTTATCAATGCCGTAAATTGTGCAGAATTTTGTCAGCGCCATTATCGAGTGAAGATAAACGGCAATCAGCGTTTTGAGCAACTTATGTGGCGCGACGACTGCGGTCTTAATCCCATTTTCCCTCAAGGAGGAACCTGGCTTTACGATCGCGCCAATTGGTGTCCGGGAAGTGAAGTGATTACGTATACGCACGAACTTACCCCGTATATTCAGCCTGGGCAAACCATTGATTTTGATATTGATATCGAGCCAATTGTGTATACAGTGCCTGCGGGTGAAACACCTGCAAACTATAATCTTTCAGCGCAAATTATTACCTATGAAGCGCCGCTTCGCACCAGAGACGCGGCTATTCATCGCATAATCACCCCTTCAAACCACGAAAACTTTGCTCGGATGAACCCCAGTTGTGGGAAGGCTATCGTTGAAATTATCAATAAGGGCAGCGATACTTTGAATCAGGTGGAAATTCACTACGGTTTGCATAGTGGCGTTCATCAAAAGTATACATGGACCGGTTCTTTGGCCTTTGGTGAAATTACACGCGTAGAATTGCCTTTTGATAATCCTGACAGCTGGACAAGCTATATGGGGGTACAGCAATTTCAAGCCTGGACGGTAGCTCCCAATGGAGATTATGATATGTATCCACATAATGATGCGCAAACCGTATTTTTTGATGCTCCGGTAATTCATCCCGGCGATTTGCGTCTTCTGCTAATAACCAACAATCGCGGTGATCATACGTTTTGGCACTTGCGAGATCATACCGGAATGGTGATCGATAGTGGTGATAACTTTGCAAATAACAGCACCCACAATTTTCAATGGAATTTGGCCGATGGTTGTTACGAGCTGGTTATTGGTGATCGCGGGAAGAACGGATTGTCTTTCTGGGCCAACAATGAGGGGTCGGGAATGGCTCGCTTGATGTCGACTACGCAGGGCACTGTTCGTATGTTTAATCCTGATTTTGGGACGGAAATTCGCTACTACTTTACGGTAGGATTTCGCATCGGTCTGAATGAGAATTTACCGACTGCGAAAAAGATTGAAGTTTTTCCTAATCCTACCGGAGACGTTATCATGGTGCATAGTAAGGAAGATGCTCAGCACTTGCACATGCGTCTTCGCAATACCTCAGGCCAACTATTGTGGGAAGGCAGGGTACAAACGATGCGTCCTTTTGATATTTCAACTTACCCTGCGGGAATTTATTTTATTGAATTTGAAAATGATGACCGCAGTCGAGAAACACACAAAATAATTTTCCAAAAATAATTTTTCATGAAGGTATTGGTCACGGGCGGACTCGGTTACATCGGTTCACATACAGTCGTTGCGTTGCATGAAGCGGGTCACGAAGTCGTTATTATCGATAATCTTGATAATACAAACATTGGGGTTCTCGATGCCCTGAAGCGCATTTGCGACAGGTCGTTTAACTTTTACGAAAGGGATATCCGTCAGCAAGAATCTTTGGAGGAGGTTTTTTCCCAAGAGAAAAATGTAGAAGCAGTGATTCATTTTGCCGCTAGAAAGTCGGTAAATGAGTCGCTGAAAATGCCCGCAGCGTATTTTGACCATAACATTAAGGGCTTAATTAATGTCATTGCAACTTGCGAGAAATTCGCAGTTCATCGTTTTATATTTTCGTCCTCGTGTACGGTTTATGGTGACCCGGATGTCTTTCCGGTTACCGAACTAACGCCACGGAAAAAATCACCCACTCCATATGGCAACTCCAAACGAATTGGTGAAGAAATTTTGGAGGAGTACGCCTCTTTAAAGCCGGAATTCCGAGTGATACTTCTGCGATATTTCAATCCGGTGGGGGCTCACGAAAGCGCTTTAATTGGCGAATTGCCCTTGGGTGTGCCCGCCAATCTCATGCCTTTTATTACCCAAACAGCCGCTGGAATAAGGGAGAAACTCAGGGTATTTGGAAAAGATTATGAAACCAGAGACGGTACAGCCATTCGCGATTTTATTCACGTAATGGATTTGGCAGAGGCACACGTTGTTTCTCTGGACTACGCCAATGCAATGCAGCAAACGAATATTGATGTCTTCAACATTGGTACCGGGACAGGGAATACGGTTCTTGAGGTCATCGAAGCCTTCGAGCGGGTCAATAATATCAAACTCAACTATGCCTTTGTCGATCGTCGTGATGGTGATGTAGAGAAAATTTGGGCCGACACCGAAAAAGCGGATTCCGTTCTTGGCTGGCGCGCGAAAAGAAGTCTGGATGATATGGCCCTTTCTGCTTGGCAGTGGCAAAAAAACATCGATAAAAAATAGATTTTCTTTCAACTTGCGGAAAAATTTAGCTTCGAAGGCTACCTTTGTCGCAAAATCACCAATTATGTTACATATTATTCTTTTTGGGCCTCCAGGTGCGGGTAAAGGCACGCAGGCGGCCTTACTTCAAGATACGTATTCACTCGTCCACTTGTCTACCGGAGATATTTTTCGTTATCACATCAAGAACAATACGGAATTGGGAGCCAAGGCCAAGGCTTTCATGGATCAAGGGCAACTGGTGCCAGACAGTTTGACCATTGAACTTTTGCAATCTGAGGTTGAAAAACACCCGGAAGCTAAAGGTTTTCTTTTCGACGGTTTTCCCCGTACCTCGGCGCAAGCAGAGGCTTTGGATGCGTTTTTGGCTTCGCGCAATCAAAAAATTTCTGCCCTAATTGCATTGGAAGTGGCTGAGGAAGAATTGAAACTTCGATTGGCAGAACGTGCGAAAACCTCAGGTAGAGTAGACGATGCGGATCCTAAGGTTATTGAAAACCGCATTGCTGTTTATCGCAACGAAACAGAGCCGGTTAAGGATCACTACAAAAAATTAAATCTCTATCACGGTGTTGATGGAGTAGGAAGCATCAATGAAATCACGACCCGTCTAACCAACGTGATCGACGCTCTTTAATCGCAGGATAATACACTTTTTATGGCTGGAGCCAACTTTATAGATTACGTTAAAATTCACCTTACCTCAGGCAATGGTGGAGCCGGTAGTGCGCATTTACACCGTGCTAAATACATCCCAAAGGGTGGTCCTGACGGCGGTGACGGCGGAAGAGGCGGACATATTATTATGCGCGGTAATCAGCAAATGTGGACCTTACTGCATTTGAAATACCGCAAACATATACGCGCCGACAACGGGTCTAACGGCCATAAAAATAACCGAACAGGGAAGGAAGGTGAGGATATCTATATTGATGTTCCTTTGGGGACAGTGGTGAAGGATGCGGAAACTCTAAGCATTATCGGCGAAATCACCGACGATGGTCAGGAGATTATTGTCAAACGCGGCGGACGTGGTGGTTTGGGTAATTCGCATTTTAAGTCTCCCACCAACCAAACACCCCGATATGCCCAGCCGGGTGAAGAAGGTCAAGAAGGTTGGGTTGTACTCGAGTTGAAGGTACTAGCAGACGTTGGTCTTGTAGGCTTCCCCAATGCCGGGAAATCGACTCTATTGTCCGCGGTTAGCGCCGCTAAACCCGAAATCGCCGATTATCCCTTTACAACCTTAGTCCCTAATTTAGGCATCGTTGCCTACCGCGATTATCGATCATTTGTTATGGCAGATATCCCCGGGATTATCGAGGGTGCAGCAGAAGGAAAAGGTTTAGGTCACAGGTTTTTACGACATATTGAGCGCAATGCCGTTCTATTGTATTTAATTCCCGCTGACGCCGATGATGTCAAAGAACAGTTTGATATATTGCGTTCAGAACTAGAGAAATTTAACCCCGAACTTTTGCATAAAGATCAGTTTTTGGTCATTAGCAAAGCCGATATGCTCGACGAGCGAATGATGGTGGAGATGCGCGAGCAGCTCGATTTACCCGTTCCTTACATCTTCATTTCGGCGGTGAGCGGTTACAATCTCGACGCACTAAAAGACGAATTATGGAAGCGGATTACCGCATCAATTGACTGATATGCGATCAATAATTTCCTGGTTTAACGAGGCGGATACGCAGGTGTTCTTGTGGGTAAATAACCGTTCCCCAGAGGTGCTTGATGATTTCTTTCTCTTTGTTACCCGCGTGGAGGTTTGGGTTCCTTTGTATTTGTTTTTGCTCTATTTGCTCTACCGAAAGTATCCCGGTAAAGCTTATCTATGGATTATGGGCGGTTTGGGTCTTATGGTGCTTTTAGCTGATCAAGGCTCCGTGAAATTATTTAAAGAGACCTTTCAGCGTTTGCGCCCCTGTAATAATCCCGAACTCGACGGACTCTTCCGCGCTCTAAAAGAAGGCTGCGGAGGTAAATACGGATTTGTATCTTCTCACGCGAGTAACACTTTTGCTCTGGCCTTTTTCGTTGGTATTTTAACCAATAGAAAAGTTTGGGGTCTGATGTTGCTTTGGGCAATTGTAGTTAGCTACAGCAGAATTCATATTGGCGTTCATTACCCGGCAGATATATTTTTCGGTGGGCTCTACGGAGCTATAATCGGACTAGCTGTTGGTTTTGCTGCTAAGCGCCCCGCGATGGTGGAATTGCAAACTTAGATCAACACCCTTCAATCATGAATACAGAAAAAAATCCACGCATCTTACAAATCTTGGTAATGATTTTTTTGATGTGTTCAACGGCTCAAGCTCAAATATTATTTAATAAGCCCAATCGAGCAATTCGTATTGTTAAGTTCGACAATCGCCAGCAAACCATTTCTTTGCCCTATGTTTTTTTAGGCTATTCAGATGGATCGTCCAGCGACACGATCAGATTGGTTATTGAAACTTTTTCGGACAATAGCCGAGACACTTTATCAGGTGGCGCTATGGTTGATTTGGAAAAAATCCAAATTAGGCAAAGTACTCAGGTAGTTGATTACTCAGTATGGAATAAATCAATTCAGCAATATGAGAAGAATTCGGGAAGTATGAGGGAAGTACCAATATTTCCTGTGCAATTTTATATCGATATTGCGGCGGATTTCAATTTTTCGACATCCTTTGAATTTTTGGTGAAGTTGGTTTCGAGGGATGATAGTTTAATCGATTTCTCCGTAATTACAATTGTTCCGGAGATTTTAGCAACCATTACTTTTAGTGAATTTCAAGCGAATCACGTCGGTGAGTTTGATAGGATTCATCATGCTGAGTGGGACAATGGTGCATTTACTGTTTATGGAAATCGCAGAGAGACCTTGGAAGCTTTGCGCGTTTTACCTGATTCTTACGGTCGATTTTCACACGTTTTTTCACGGTTTATCGGTGGACCCAACACCGTTTCGCTGCTAGCGGTCCCTATAAAATTACGAGCTAAACGGGAAGTCACCATGCCTGATGACAACCTTCGGGTAGTGCCGGCCCAAGCCTTATCTGGACTGAATAGTTTAGGGTTAAATTTTCATATATACAGTCGAGGGCGCCGCACCTACTATTTGTCGGGAAAGGCTAATGAGTCGGTTTTTTCCCTTGGATTCATGACGACTTTCGGAATTGAGTCTATGGATTCTACTCAACTTGGATCCTATACCGGACTCAATGAAAATATTGATATGGGCTACAGGCTCAATGTATCTTTTGGCTTGACCATGAATTATATTTTTAACAGAGTCTCGCTTACCTATATTCCTATCGCTATTGACACTCCCTACAGCAGCGATTGGATTTATCGCGGCCGACCTTGGATGGGATTTGCGATCGGCCTAAACTTGGGTTTTTTGTATTGAGTTTGGGAGGGGGTTTAGGCGTTGAGTCGTTTAGACGTTGAGGCGTTTGTTGGTATATTGCCGGATGGTGTGGGGGAATTAGGTGGGGGTTTAGGCGTTTAGGCGTTGAGTCGTTTAGGCGTTTAGCTGATTTGGGTAACGCCCACCAAGAGATCATAGAAACTTCCCTGAGCTCTGAGCCCACCGCTCTCCGCCTGTCGGTCGTTAAGCTGATCCTAGTAATTACCGCTATGGGATAATTAAGCAACCCAAACCTCCAAAACCTGATTTACTATTACACAGAGGGACACAAAGAAGGCACAGAGTTTCACAGAGGATTTTCTTTGTGCACCTTTGCGTATTTTTCGCGCACCTTTGTGGAATAGTTATACCACAAAGATCTCAAAGAAGGCACAAAGTTTCACAGAGGGTTTAGGTGTTTAGCTGATTTAGGTAACGCCCACCAAGTGTTCATAAACCTTCCCTCCGCCCTCCGCTCTCCGCCCGTCGGTCATTTAGCTGGTTTAGGTAATGCCCACCACGGGGTCATAGAGCCCACCCTGAGCCCTCCGCCCTCCGCTC
>REDE01000085.1 GCA_007693635.1 Flavobacteriales bacterium
GCAAGGTGTTGAACCAAGGTCAACAACAACGTCTGGAAATGGACTTGAGTAATTTACGCTCAGGAACCTACTTCCTCAACATCTCTAACGATGCAGGAACCATCACGAAACCAGTGGTTTTGAATAAATAGATGGTAGGCTATTCTAGTCAAACAAAAAAGGCGATCCAATCGGATCGCCTTTTTTTTACCTTTTTTCAAAAAACGCCTTCAGAACCCGCCGGAGTCCACTAACGCCTATTACCCCCGCAATTATCATAACGACAACGGAGGCAATTAAAGCGTCGTAATGTCCGTGACGTAACCGAGGCACGCCCAAAGCAAACAATAATGAAGGCCCAGCAAATACAAACGGCAAGGAGGCAAACATCAACGTAATTCCTTTAAATAAAGCCTGTCTTTGCGCTTCAGGCATGCGGTCTTTGTTATCTAAATCTTCGCGGTTGTTCATTTTTCTATTTCTTTATCGATTCTAAAACAGCTCGTACACTGCCGTGTTTTTTTAGTTTTTCTATTGCTTCTTCCGGACTAATGCCCGCTTGCTCGCAAATAATCTTTTGTGCCCTCTCCCATAGTTTGGTATTGGATAATTGCATATCGACCATTTTGTTTCCCTTTACTCTCCCAAAGCGAATTAGGCTAGCTGTAGAAATCATGTTTAGCACTAATTTTTGGGCAGTACCTGATTTCATACGCGTGCTTCCAGTAACGTATTCTGGGCCAACTTCTACCGCAATGGGGTGGTCGCAATGTTTCGTGATTGGACTTCCGGGATTGCAAGTAATGCAGGCAGTGAGTATGTTGTTTTCGCGGGCCTTTTTAAGGGCTTCTATTACGTATGGAGTGGTGCCAGAAGCGGCAAGGCCCACAACTGTATCCGTAGAATTTATGCCGTGCGATTGTAGGTCAAGCCAGCCTTGCTGTAAGTCATCTTCAGCAAACTCCACCGCTTTGCGAATAGCACCATCACCACCGGCAATTATTCCGATAAACATTTCGTGGGGAACGCCAAAGGTTGGAGGACATTCGGATGCGTCAACTATGCCGAGTCGGCCGCTCGTGCCCGCGCCAATATAAAATACCCGTCCACCTTGATGCAAGCGACTCAGGATTTCCTCAACGAGTTTTTCTATTTCGGGTATGCATTTTTCTACGGCTAAGGGGACACTGCGATCTTCCTGATTTATTTCCTCCAGAAGTTTGCGCGTCGTTTTTAACTCTAAATGCTCGTACTTTGAACTTGTCTCAGTAATTCGTCGAAATAGTTCGCTCATAATGTTGATGATATTTGACAACAAAGGTAAGTTATGCGCTAATTTAGCGTCCGTAAAATTGTTTAACCGAATTTGTTTGTCATGCGTTCTAAACTTATCCTCTTCTCGGCATTTATATTTCTTTCAGGCTGTGACATTCTCAATGAAATAACCCAAAACCCAGCCCTCAAAACCTTTGCGCCTACCGAGGCTGAGATGGGCGTAGCGATGAAGCAATCGCTGAACGTGGGTATTGAACAAGCGGTACAGAAGCTCTCCGCATCGGGTGGGTTTTCTCAGAGTTCATTTCGTATTCCTTGGCCTGAAGAGGCTGCTCGAATGGAACGTGCCCTGCGCACTTCCGGTTTGGGTTCGTCGGTTGATCGTTTTGTAGAGACGATGAACCAGGGCGCGGAAATAGCTGTGCGTGAAGCGACCCCCATTTTTGTAAATGCCATACGCAATATGTCATTTACTGATGTTAGAGATGTGTTACTCGGACCTGAAGATGCAGCAACTCAATTTTTACAACGTACCACGTCTTCGGCCTTGCGAGCGACTTTCGCCCCAATTCTTCAAGAAGCTTTGGTTAAAGTGGAGCTTACCGCTCTTTGGAACCCCTTGGCCGACACCTATAACGCTTTGCCTTTTGTGCAGCCGGTAAATCCCAACTTAGAAGAGTACGTTACAGATAAAGCAATGACGGCCTTATTCACTTCTTTGGCCACGGAGGAAGCGAAGATTCGTTCAAATCCGCGTTTGCGTTCAACGGAAGAAATGAAGAGGGTTTTTGCGTTCAGGGACGCTCAGCTTTCAGCGAATTAAGCCAGTTTGACTAATCGTGCCATATAAAATCCGTCGGTATTATAATCGCCGGGGTGGATGGTCTTGTGGTCTTCAAGCTTAAAGTTTTTGCCTTCTTCAGTCTGCAGGAAGGTTTCAACTTGACGCTCATTTTCATCCGGAAAAATGCTGCAAGTAGCGTAAACCATTTTTCCGCCAACTTTCAACATTTTACTGTAATTACGTAAAATCTCGGCTTGGGTAATTTTGACACGTTCGATTTGTTCGGGCTGCATTTTCCATTTGGCGTCAGGGTTTCTGCGAAGAACGCCCGAACCGCTACAAGGGGCATCCAACAGCAATCGGTCGGCCGTTTCGTGAAGTCGTTTTATGACCTTGGCATTTTCGATATGTCGGGTTTCAATATTGGATACGCCATTGCGCCGCGCTCGCTTTTTAAGTTCGCTCAACTTCCAGTTTTCGACGTCCATCGCAATGATTTGCCCTTTATTTTGCATCATTGCGGCTAAATGCAATGTCTTTCCACCTGCGCCCGCACAGGCGTCAATAACGCGCATTCCAGGCTCTACCTGGGTAAATGAACCAATAAATTGGGAGCCGGCATCTTGAACCTCGTACCAACCCTCATGAAAACTTTTCAGTCTAAAGGTATTCAAGCGTGCACCTAATTTTAGTCCCACGCTATTTTCCTCGAATATTTTGGTTTCAACATCTTCGGTTTGGAGAATTTTCTGAGCCTGTTCTCGCGAGCCTTTTAAGGTGTTGACGCGCAAATACACATCTGCAGGCTTGTTCATGTCGGCAGCAATTTTGGGCCACAAATCGCCTAATTGTTCATAGGAAAATTCGCTGAACCACAATGCGTACGACTCGCGTAATCCAATTTCTTCGGGTAGGGCATCAAAACTTTCTTTGACCGGGAAATTGCGTATTTGATCAAATTTGTCCCAATCAGGTAAGGGGCGATTTTGCCAAATTCTGTAAATGGCAAAGAGGTTCCACAACTCTTTGCGCTTTAAGGTGGGCTCTTTGCCGTATATGGCCCACAAGAGACGCCACCAGCGAACCATTTCGTAGGTGTGCTCGGCCACAAAGGCACGGTCCCGTGACCCCCATTTTTTGTTGGCTTTTAAGAGTCGCTCTATAACCTTATCGGCGTAGTAACCTTTGCCGAAAATGGTTTCTAAGGCTTCGAGTACACCGGCGACTAGGTTAGGGTGGAGGCGTTCCAAAATTATTCTTTGATCATTTCTAATACCATGTCCACTAGGTCGTCAGCACTTGGCTTGCTAAAGTAGTCGCCATCGGTTCCGTAGGCCGGACGGTGTGCTTTGGCGCATAGGGTACGCGGACGAGCATCAAGGTAGCGATAGCCATTTTGCTCTTCAAGGACCTGTTGCATCATGTAAGCACTGGCTCCACCGGGAACATCTTCGTCAAAGAAAATGACGCGGTTGGTTTTTTTCAAGCTTTCCACGATTCGGCTTTCGAGGTCGAATGGCAGTAAGGTTTGCACGTCGATAATTTCAATGTTCACACCCATCGTTTGGAGTTCATCAGCTGCTTCGGTGGCTATACGACAGTTTGACCCGTAGGTGACTACCGTTAAATCGCTACCTTCTCTAATGGTTTCGGGAATGCCTAATGGAGTGCGAATTTCTCCTAAGTTATTCGGCATTTTCTCTTTTAATCGATAACCATTTAGGCATTCAATGATCAGTGCCGGATCGTCGCTTTCTAATATGGTATTGTAAAACCCTGCCGCTTTGGTCATATCTCTGGGCACCAGTACGTGCACTCCACGCATGGCGTTGAGAATTGTTCCCAGAGGACTTCCACTGTGCCAAATTCCTTCAAGACGGTGTCCGCGTGTACGAATAATGGTTGGAGCCATTTGTCCGCCGCGTGTTCTATAGCGAACTGTAGCTAGGTCGTCGCTGATGATTTGTTGAGCGTAAAGCAAGTAATCTAGGTACTGAATTTCCGCGATGGGACGCAGACCACGCATGGCTAAGCCAATACCCTGGCCGAGAATGGTAGCCTCGCGAATTCCTGTATCTTGTACGCGGTGTTCGCCATGCTTTTCTTGAAGACCTTCAAGACCTTGATTGACGTCTCCGATTTTTCCGCTGTCTTCACCGAAAATCAAAACTCGTTTATCTTCGCTGAGGATTCGATCAAAATTTTCTCTAAGGACCAATCTGCCGTCAACCACGTTGACTTCTTCGTCGTAGGTGGGCAATACTTCTGCAACGTTGATGGCCGAACGCTCATTTTCTGCGTAGAGGTGGCTGCTGTAATCGTCGTATCGTTGTTCGGTTTTTTCTTTTAGCCAAGCATGCGCGTCCGCAGTAGAGGGAGCGCCGTTGGCCATGCGAAGTGCTTTTCTTAGTGCGGAGGTGTAATCTCTACGAACAGGTTCCGCGATGGAGCGCAGTTCTGTTGTCATGCTGCGGATGGCCTCGACATTTGATTCTGTTGCCAAGCGGTCGAGAAGGCTAGCGGCCTCTTCCAATTCCGCTTTGATGGGTTCAATGAATTCCTTCCACGCTTCTGCTTTGCCTTGTCGGGCAATTTTTTTAGCATCTTTTTCAATTTCGTCTAACTCCTCGGCTGATGCAATGTTTTGGGCAATCATCCAAGCCCGCATTTGCGCAATACAGTCGAAATCTTTCTCCCATTGTAATCTTTCCGGACTCTTATATCTCTCGTGCGAGCCACTGGTAGAGTGACCTTGAGGCTGAGTCATTTCGTGAACGTGCACCAATACCGGAACGTGTTCTTCCCTGGCAATGTGTCCGGCTTTTTGGTAGGCCTCAACCAATGCTGGGTAGTCCCAGCCTTTCACCTTAATGATTTCGTATCCGGGTTTTTCTCCGCGTTGAAAACCCGCAAGAATTTCCGATATGCTTTCTTTGGTTGTTTGGTATTTTGCGTGAACAGAAATTCCGTATTCGTCATCCCAAACGGAAATAACCATTGGGACTTGCATTACACCGGCGGCGTTTACCGTTTCGAAAAACAAACCTTCCGAAGTTGAGGCGTTTCCGATGGTGCCCCAGGCAACTTCTTTACCCCCGTTGGAAAAGTTGTTTTCGATGCTCGCATCGTTGGAGGTTTTAAAGTATCTACTGGCTTGTGCCAAACCTAAAAGTCTGGGCATTTGACCAGCAGTAGGGGAGATGTCAGCAGAGGAGTTTTTCTGTGCCGTGAGGTCTTTCCAATTGCCGTTTTCGTCCAGACTTCGGGTGGCGAAATGACCGTTCATTTGTCTTCCACCTGATGCAGGTTCTTTTGATAAGTCGGTGTTGGCATAAAGACTGGCGAAAAACTCCTTCGTAGTAAGTTGTCCGATTGCCATCATAAACGTTTGGTCGCGGTAGTAACCTGAACGGAAATCACCATTTCTAAACGCCTTAGCCCAAGCGATTTGCGCAACTTCCTTGCCGTCACCAAAAATTCCAAATTTGGCTTTTCCAGTTAGGACTTCACGGCGTCCAATCAAACTGGCTTCACGACTTTCAATGGCTAATCGATAGTCATTGATCACTTCGTTTACAAAATCTTTTTCAACGATGGCGGGTGCAACTTGCTCTTTTCCCATAATACGTATCTATAGCTGTTATAATTCTTAATCCCGATGAATGGCAAAAATACGGTAAAAAAACCACCTATTCGAAGGCTGTAGATCGTATGGTAATTGCCTTTTTTCCTGTAAGTTGGGGATGTTCTACTTTAAAATTTTGAAATTGCCTCGAGGGTTTTTTCAATTTCTAAGGCTGAAATGGCGTCAGAAATGAACCAGCTTTCGTAGGCGGAAGGAGGTAGATAGATTCCTTCATTCAATAAATGGTGGAAGAAGGCTTTAAAGGTGTCGTTGTTCCCACTCGTGGCGCTTTCAAAATTGGTTACTGGATTTTCGCAAAAATGAACGGAAATCATTGACCCCAATCGGTTTATCTGAAACGGGCGATCTTTTTTCAATAAGATGCTTTCAATTTCTTGGTGCAATTTGGCGGTAGTTTCGTCGATGTTTTTGTACACTTCCGGATGATTGTGAAGGTACGTGAGGGTTTGGAGTCCGCTCACCATTGCAAGTGGATTTCCAGATAAGGTTCCAGCTTGATACACTGGTCCATTGGGAGCTAAGTATTCAAAAATTTCCCTTTTTCCTCCGAAGGCACCAACGGGCATTCCTCCACCGATTACCTTACCGTAGGTTACCAAATCGGGAACAATGCCGAGTCTTCCCGCAGCGCCAGCAGGACTCAAACGGAAGCCTGTCATAACCTCATCAAATATCAAGAGTATTCCTTCGCGATCGCAAATGCTGCGAAGTCCACCTAAGAATTCTGCCTCGGGCGGAATACAGCCCATGTTGCCGGCAACGGGTTCCACAATAATGGCCGCAATTTGTTCTTTGTTGTTCTCTACAAGTGTTTCAACGCTGTGGAGATTGTTGAACTGTGCCGTTAAGGTGTCTTTGGCAGTGCCTTCGGTTACGCCCGGACTATTGGGTTCACCAAGGGTTAAAGCGCCACTTCCAGCTTGGATGAGAAAACTATCTGCATGACCATGATAGCAACCAGCAAATTTTATGATTTTATTTTTTCCGGTAAATCCCCGCGCTAGTCGGATCGCGCTCATACACGCTTCCGTTCCCGAATTAACCATTCGCACGATATCGACGAAAGGCACCATTTCTCTGATTTTTTCGGCAACTTCTATTTCTAATTCGGTGGGTGCTCCAAAGGAAAATGCTCGATCAGCTTGAGCTTTTACAGCATCAACCACCTCTTGTTTGCCATGACCTAAAATCATCGGGCCCCATGAGTTGATGTAGTCGATGTAGCGATTGCCATCCTCATCAATGATATATGCTCCTTTTGCTTCTTTGAAAAAAATAGGATGACCACCTACCGATTTAAAGGCTCTTACAGGGGAATTTACACCCCCGGGTATACTTTTGGCTGCGCGTTCAAAAAGTTGTTGGCTGCGAGAATAATTTGGTGCCGACATAAACAAATCGAGTTAAATTTTAGTTGAGTAACAAGGAAAATTAGTCTTATGTTTTCACGGCAAAGGTCGGTAATTACAGGCGTTTTTCCTAATACTCAAAATCAACAATCAAACGTACCTTTGCATGCTGAGGCCGATAATTTTTGTGGACTAAAAAATCAAGATATGTATAAAGTTGTTCGAAGTTTAATTCTTGGGCTATCCGCATTTTTGTTTTTTCAAAGCTGTCAAAGTCAGGCGGATAATGCTGAAGTAATTCCCGTTGCCACACATGCATTTCAAATGGAAATCAACGGAATGACTTGTGAAAGTGGCTGTAAAAAACTGATTGAAAAGAAGATGATTAAGCATCCGGGAGTGTTAGAGTTTAGCATTGACTTTGAAACGGCGGTGGCTCATGTCGTCTTCGATGGTACCATCAGCGATACAACCGATTTGGTTCAAGCCGTTTCCGAAATCAATCAGGGGGCTTACTCCGCTGAGGGAATTTCAAGTTCATATCAAGTACTCTAAAGCAATGCGAAAATTGTTATTGCGTTTATTGCGCATAGAATTGGTTTTGGCTTATTTAGTCATCGTCGCCGGTAGCGTTGTTCGTATGAGTGGCTCGGGGATGGGATGTCCGGACTGGCCGAAGTGCTTCGGACTGCTTATTCCGCCTACGTCCGATGAACAGGTGCAGTTTTACCCGGATGTGGACTATCAAAAGGGTCAAATGATAATTGTCAATGACACACTCTGGAAAGCCAAATCAAGTTTTCATTCGCAACAACAGTGGGATAAAGCTGACTGGGAAGCCTATACCAAACACGACTACACAGTTTTTAACGCAACCCACACTTGGATAGAGTATATTAATAGACTCTTGGGCGCTTTGGCCGGACTCCCCATGCTGCTCATTTTCTTTGTTGGGCTCACCTATATCCGTAAGTTTCCCTTGATTAGTCTGCTCGGTTTCGCATCTCTGTTTATGATTGGTTTTGTTGCTTGGCTAGGGAAGTTGGTGGTAGACGGCAATCTCATTCCCGGTTCAATTACGATTCACATGCTTGGGGCAATGATAATTATTGCACTGCTTTTTACGATGATGGCACTATTGCAAAACAAGGTGTCTTCATACGTTTTCGACGATAAGCGTTTGTCGGGATGGCTAAGCCTCGCGCTTATTCTTACCATAGTACAAATCATCATGGGCACCCAGGTTCGCGAAGAAATTGATCACTTGTACAAGGCCTATCAAGGCGGTATGCGTGAATTATGGATTGATCAATTGGGGATTACTTTTTATGTACACCGCTCATTTAGTATTCTCCTTTTATTGGTAAATGCCTACCTGTGGAATAAGAACCGACAACTGGAGCAACCCGTGAGACTATACAACTTTATTATGTCGCTTTTGATGCTCGAACTCATTTCGGGAATAGTGCTCGCTTATCTGGATGTTCCGGCCGCTGCACAGCCTATTCACCTTGTTTTAGCCATTCTAATTTTTGGATTCCAGTATTTTTTGTGGATTCATAACCAAATTTTGAGGGTAAAAGACCCAGAATCAGAGAAATTTTTGCTCCGTCGCTTCGTTACTTCACAGATGCCAGCCTTGCAATCATCTATGAATCAATCGGAAAGTGCCCAGTCGCAAAAAAATTGAAAAAAAGTAGAAAAAAAGTTTTTCAGTGTTTGCAGAATTTGAAAACCTGTGTATCTTTGCAGCCCGTTTGGAAGTAATACCAACACATTGACATAATGGCCCATTCGTCTATCGGTTAGGACGCCAGATTTTCATTCTGGAAAGAGGGGTTCGATTCCCCTATGGGCTACATTTTTACAGAATAACAAAATGGCAAATCACAAGTCCGCGCTTAAGCGCATCCGTCGTAACGAAAAACGTCGTGTACACAACCGCTACTACGCGAAAACTACACGCAATGCAATCCGTCGTCTTCGCACGATGGGAGATTCAAAGGAGGCTGCAACAGTTCTTCCTAGCATCGTATCTATGATTGATCGCCTAGCGAAGCGCAACATCATTCATACCAATAAGGCTTCCAATTTGAAGTCGAAATTGACAAAGCACGTTAACGCCCTAGCTGCGTCGTAAAGAAAAGTATTTTAGGGTTAGAGATAAAATCGGGCTTCCTTTGGGAGCCCTTTTTTTTGCCTTGATTTTAAATTTTGCGCCAAGGGTTGTGAAAAGGGAATTCCATAAGCGCCTACTAAACTCAAAGTTTACACATCCAACTTGGCTGCTCTTCTTGATGTGGATAATCTGCGCGTGAATCTGGCCGACTCCTATTCCTTTTCGATGATTTTTTTCAGTTTCACCTCTTGTAAGAATTTATCCGTCGACTTGATGATCTTTATATCGAAGTCTTGAATAACGGCATGTTCCCCATCTTTCGGTATGCGCTCGAGGTAGTTGGTAATAAATCCGCCCAGGGTAGAATAGCTTTCACTGCTGGGAATCCCAAGTCCGTATTTGTCGTTCAGATAATCAATTTCCAAGCGTCCGGAGAGCAAGTAATGGTTTTCCTCAATAATTTTTTCGGGTAAATCTTCCACATCGTGCTCATCGTCTATTTCTCCAAAAATTTCCTCTACTACATCTTCTAGGGTAATCATTCCAGCCGTTACGCCATATTCGTCAAGCACAACCAAAATGCTCTGATTTTCTTGCGTCATCCTGCGCAGAAGTGTTTCTGCGGTCATGCTTTCGGGGATGAATTCGATATTTCGTATCACCTCCTTTACACTTTTGGGTTGAGCAAACAAATCAAAGCTGTGCACATATCCCACGATGTGGTCAATACTATCGTCGAAAATCAAAACCTTTGATACGCTGTGTTCGGTGAAAATTTCCTTCAGTCGCGAGAGATCCTCGTCGATGTCCATGGCAATGATTTCGGTTCTCGGCACCATGAAATCTCGGACTTTATTGGTCGAAAGATCTAGGGCATTTCTGAATATGCGGATTTCGTGTTCTTCGCTGGCCTTTATTTGTCCAGTATCGGTGTATTCTTTCACATATTTGTTGATGTCTAGGAGGGTAAATGAAGGCGTGGATTCCATCCCTTTCTCACCAAAGAACACCCTGAGAAAAAAATTACTAAAACCAACAATTAAGGCAACAACGGGTAAGAAGAGTATGTAGAAGGCGACTGCGGGTAGTGCAAACACACGCAGCATTTCCATCGGTCTACTGCTGAACAGACTTTTGGGGATGAATTCCGCAATCAATAAAATAATGAGCGTGCTGATTAGGGTTTGTGCAAGTAGCAATGCAAACGGTGATCCTACGAGGAAGTTGAGAGATGGGTCGAGAATGTCGGACATAAAGAGTCCGAAAACCACCAGAGCGATGTTGTTGCCAACAAGCATTGCGGCAATAAACCAGCTCGGTTTACGTGCGGCAAACGATAGCAGACGATAGTAAATGTTGCCTTTTTTAGTTTCTAATTCAATTTCAAATCTGTTGGCAGAAACAAAGGCGATTTCCAGTCCTGAGAAAAATGCAGAGAGCGCTAAAGAGATAAAAACCAGAATCAGCGGGGTTGTCATGAAGCGTTTTTCTTTTCAATTTTTTTTCGCTGTGATCGGCGTACTCGAAACATTACAAACGCCAAAACCCCTATACCAGCGAAAATAATGGCCTTGAGGTTATTTCCGGCGAAGGCGTTTTGGGCGACCTCGTACACACAAACGGCAATGACAAATAGCCAGGCAACTTCGACACTTCTACGTAACCACATGTACATATTAAAAGGGGATTTAAGGTTGGGTTAAAATTACGTTTTAATCGTCAATTGACAATTCACCGACTAATTTTTTTATGGTGTACTGGGTAAAGGCTTGGTCGGCTTCAAATCCTTCGCCCATGAATATTTCTTTTCCGGTGTTGATGGTGACAAATTCCTCGGAGTAAATTATTTCCTTTCGTTCATCCCAAATTAAGTGTTCGGTATTGAGTTTCTCCCCGGTTTTTCCGATTACTACAACGTCACCTTTGGCTTCCCACTGATATCGTCGCGGATATCGGATCGCGTAATCAGACCTTATGCTACTTTCTTTTTCCCCAAAGTGATCGAAAAACACCACGTCAATACCTTCAGGAAACTCCGTGTAGGGTTCTTTTTCTTCTGATTCGGGATAATTAGCCGCGATGGGCGCCAGTAATTCAAACCTCAATATGGCACTATCGGTGTATACCATTCGTACATTCTCCTGGTATTCTAAAGGCTCTTTGGTTTCCTGGTTTAGATCGCGAACTGCTTGGGGATCGTTTTCACAAGCGAATAAAAAGAAAGCCAAAGCAAGTGGACTTGCTTTGGCTAGAATTCGAAGTGAATTGAATGATTGGATCATTAATAAAATTTCACGGTAACAGTTTCACCTACCCAACAACCTATATTATAGGTTTGGCCTTCACGCCAGCCTAATTCAAAGGCGATGGTCTTATTGGGCAACTGATTTTGGTAGTTTGATATCAACTTACCAACTTTGCCTGCTACGTCTGGATCAACCGAGCGAGCTTGGTATAACTTATCGAGAGCGGCCCAGTAAACAGCCTTCTTTTCAAATACGTTGTTTCCACAAGCACCATCAGCGGCGGCGTAAGCTTTTGCCCAAGTAATGTATGCATCTCCGTAATTAGGACGGAGCTTTACAGCTTGACGAGCAAAATCGCGAGCTTTGGATGCTTGGTTGTTCAATAGCATTGCGGTTGCGGCGAGGTTGAGATCGCGAGCGGCCTTTATAGGATCGGGCTCTTGATTGGCAGCGCTTTCAAAGTACTCAGCGGCTTTGCTGAAGTTTTTACGTTGGAAAGAAAGTAAGCCCATGGAGCGAGCACCGGGTGAACTGGGGTCCATTTCGTATAGACGTTCGGAGATGCGAACGAAAATCTCCATCTCGGTACAAGTTTCTATTTCACCTTCGTCGTTGGTGCGTTCTTTTTGGAGTAATTTGGCAGCGCGACGCAACCAAACGGTATCGTTGATGTGCGCTTCGAAGCTTTCATCGTTATATAGGCTCTCCAATCGACTGCAAGTTGCAATTTTGGCAATTTGCTTTTCTAGGTTTTGGTCAACTTTGGTGTACCGGTCAAGTTCCGCATTGGCTCGATTTTGGGCTTTCTGATCCGCAGCACTTAGGGTGTTGGTTTCTTCCACGCGCTGAGCGATGGCCGCCAACTCGCGGTTCAATTCGTTGTTGTTGAATTCGATGGCTTCACTAACAACGTTGTAGGTGTTGAATACGTCGTCTAGCGTGAATAGTTGATTCGAGAACATCCGGATAGCCGCATTGAAGTAGTTATTGAAAAATGCAGCACTGTGATCGTATCCGTCAAGTTCAATGGCTTTCTGGAAGGTGTTGAAGGTGGTTTCAACACTATCGGGATAGTAGATGAGCATATCGATGGCTTTTAGCCCAACTACAAATCCTAATTTCTCGGGGAACAACTCGTTGCGACGGTCATACATCTCCAGCAACAAAGCTACATACTGCATTTTTTCGGCCTCATCTTGAGCGCTATTAATGCGACTTTTAATGATTGGTGGACCAAAAATATAGATGTTTTTTGTAAGGTCTGAACAGTTATCGTAGGTGTATTTCCATGCTTCAAAGGCGTCATCATAACTTTTGTTGCGATAGAATTCGTAGAAGATGGAATAGTTATTCCGGCAGTCTTCACTGGGTTCTTCTTGAGCATGCAAAGCGGCAGGTATCGCGAAGGCAAGGGATAGTAATACTCGGAAAATCGATTCTTTCATTGTAAATTGCATTATATGAGGTTAACTAAAAAATTCTAACGGTATTTGTATTTATCAAACCATTTATCGCTGACAGTTATGCCAATCAAAAACTGAGTAAATTGTTCACGAACTAGGTTGTTTTCGGTGGTTCCCATGCTGCCGTAGACGACGGTAAAGTTGATCATGTTATTGCGAATTTCACCAATGTTGGCTGAACGATTACGAAGTGCAATTCCAATTCCAAAGCTCGTGCCAAAGGATGATATAGGTGTTTCGTTGAGTTGTAGAACCCCGGCATCGGTGAAATACCCCACGCGATATTCTGCTCGATTCCAGAAGGCTCTACTTCGGCGGATTTTTTTGAAGGCGTACGCAGGAATGATTGTAGCCCCTCCACGAATACTGGATCCCTGAATGTAGGTTCCTCGCAGTAGATTTCTGCCAGATGAAGTTCCGCCAAAGAACTCATTCATATTGTGAACGTGGTAATCACCGGTAATGGACCATGCGTACTGGTAATCGTTGTCTTCACTAAATTTACCTATTTGTAAACCAACTGTGTAGGCGCTTGCCAATGTAGCTTCAACCCTTTGGTCAAGCGCTATTCTAATGGTGTCAATGGGCTGTGGTCGATTGGCTCCCATGCGTAAGGAGAGCAAGGTTTCGCTGAGATTTTGATTGATGTTATTGCCGAAAGTGTAGGTTCCTCCTAGGGTGTAATCGAGTTTGCCTATTTTTCTGTGGTATTGAAATCCCGTTTGAAATTGCCAGTGCGAATAATTGATTTCTTGCTCCAAACGACTAGAAATGGAGTTGGGAATATTGCTCAATTGGGTCGTAACGAAATCGATGTTGGTTCCAAAAAAATAATGTGCATTAACTCCAATCGACAGTCCTTTTTGAAAAGGCTCCCAACCTACACCAATGGTCGCGTTATTGATTCCGCCAGAACCTTGGAGTCTGGTCAAACTCTGAATAGGATCTTGTCCGGCCAATCCAGGGAAGGTCTCGTTACGACTAATATTGAATCCGCGCGTAGTGTGCGGGCGAACTCCCAAGACAAGTCCAACATCTCTATGCAAGGGAAAGCTGAAGAAAATGTAGTTGAAAGTCGTATAGTTGTTGTCAATATTGATATCGCCTTGTTGCTGATTTCGACTTGAGCTGAGAACGCCGGCTTCAAAGTTTGTAAGCGCTAATCGACTATACGATGCGGGATTGCCAATATTGATGTTGTAGGCGTCACCTGTGGCGGAGGTTGCTCCGCCGATGGAGAGGTATCGTGCGCTATTCCCGTTGATTTGCTCACCGAACCCCATAGAGGAGTAAGGACTAACTCCAACGAGTTGTGCGGCGAGGGCAAAGGGCGCAAAGGCAATTACACCTGAAAGCTTAATTCTCATAAAGAGCAATTATGTTGTAGAATGAACCGAAGTCCATTGAGTAGTAAATTTGGGTCTGCAAATATCTTGTATTTTGTTGTATTGACCAACCTAAAATGTCCTCCACCGGTAAGGAAAACCTCAGCTTTAGGATTTTCTTTTAAAAATCGACCAATTCGACCCTCAATTTCGTCTTGAATTCCATAATGAACGCCGGATATCATATTGTGTTGTGTGGTTCGGTTAACTTCTTCAGGAATATCATCATTTAGGTGAATTAAGGGTAGTTTTCCCGTAAAATGATGCATTGCTTCTAGGCGCATTTTGTAACCGGGAGAAATTGCCCCGCCAATAAAGTTCTGATCGGCCGATAGATAATTATATGTGATGCACGTACCCACAGCAATAATGAGCTTAGGCGTGTCAGCCAAACCAGAGCGCAAGGCACCAACACAAAGTGCAATGCGGTCCGCTCCAGTTTCCGCCCCAAATTTGATGCGATAGGGGAGGGCCGTCTCATGATTTAAGACATACGCATCTGGGTATTTTTCCTGAATTCGAATAAAAAGTCTGTCGGTTGATGAACGTACACTACTTATCATTGCCAACGCATTTTTCGGCAAATCCGTCGCGATAAACTCTGCTTCGGATTGAATATCATGGCTTTTTATCAGATCTTCATTTTTGTACACCCCGATCTTTACACTGGTATTGCCCGCGTCGATGACCACAAATAAATTTTTTTCTGAAAAATCTACACTCATCTTGTTTGAATATTCAAAAAGTTGTTTACCTTTGCCGCCCGATTGAGAACGGTGCCATAGCTCAGTTGGTAGAGCAAAGGACTGAAAATCCTTGTGTCGTTGGTTCGATTCCAACTGGCACCACTTCCCAAAGTAATCCGGAGTTTAGGCTCCGGATTTTTTTTTGCTTTGTATGGTGGAATTACGGACATCAGGTATTTGCTAATAATTCGGCGAAGGTACGTAAAATCTATGCTAGACAGACTTTTTTATCGTGGCTTTATTTGCTCATCCTCAGTTTTGTGAATGTCCTTTTTTTGAGTCATATATGTGCTAAACTTCCTTAACTGCATGCCTATCTTTGCCGCAACTTCGAGGACGTCGGTAAAATGATAGAATTGTCGTGGCTAGAGTCTCCGACTCGCATAAACTTTGAAAATAAACTTAACTAAATCATAGAAATGAAGTGTGGAATTGTTGGACTACCTAATGTTGGCAAGTCAACCCTATTTAATTGTTTGTCGAGCGCCAAGGCTCAATCCGCGAACTATCCTTTTTGTACCATTGAACCGAATGTAGGTATGGTTAATGTTCCAGACCCTCGTCTGTACAAGTTGGAGGAGTTGGTGAAACCGCAGCGTGTGGTGCCGGCAACGGTTGAAATTGTGGATATTGCCGGTTTGGTTAAGGGCGCTAGTAAAGGTGAAGGTCTGGGAAATCAGTTCTTGGGCAACATTCGTGAGACGAATGCAATTTTGCATGTCTTGCGCTGTTTTGATAATGAAAATGTAACGCACGTGGATGGTTCTGTGGATCCGGTTCGCGATAAGGAGGTAATCGATATCGAGCTCCAGTTAAAGGACTTGGAAACGGTACAAAAACTTTACGAAAAGGTAAATAAGGCGGCGCGTGTGGGCGATAAAGCTGCTAAAAAGGAAGTTGATTTTCTTTTGAAACTTAAAACACACCTGGAGGCGGGGAAGTCTGCGCGTTCTGTGGAAATTGATTCGGATGATGAGGTTATCTGGCTTCGTCAGGCTCAATTGCTGACTACGAAGCCCGTACTCTATGTGTGCAACGTCGATGAAGCATCGGCTAAAAATGGCAACGTATACGTGGATAAAGTCCGCGCGGCAATTTCTGAGGAAAATGCAGGTTTAATAATTCTTGCCGCGGCCACCGAGGCTGATATTTCTGAATTGGAGTCGTTTGAAGAGCGCCAAATGTTCTTGCAGGATCTTGGATTGGAGGAGCCAGGAGTCAACATGTTGATTCGTGCAGCTTATTCATTGCTGGAATTACAAACCTATTTTACAGCCGGGGAAAAGGAAGTTCGCGCATGGACAATTCCCGCTGGTTCAACGGCTCCCCAAGCAGCAGGCGTAATTCACTCCGATTTCGAGAAGGGTTTTATTAGAGCGGAGGTTATTGCTTATGACGATTACGTAAAATGGGGGTCAGAATCTGCTGCTCGCGATGCGGGTAAACTTCGAGTGGAAGGAAAAGAATATGTTGTACGGGATGGTGATGTAATGCACTTCCGCTTTAATGTGTAGAATTATGATGTATCGTTTGGTTGTCGCTGTTGTTGGATTGTCTTTTTTTACCGCGTGTCAGTCTTCGGATGAACTTGTTCAACGCACCGATTACGGAAGGGCCCAAGGGAGTACCTACGCCATTTCTTATGTGGCGAAGCGTGATGTGCGTTTTCAGGAAAGTATCGATTCCATTTTGGAAGTGATCGACTTAAGCATGTCTACATATCGCGCAGATAGTCGAATTTCGGCGCTTAATAAGGGTGAGGTCTTGGTGCTTGATGAGCATTTTCGACGTGTGATCGCGCGTTCGGATGAAATTTATGAACAGACAGATGGATTGTTCGATATAAGTATTCTGCCTCTCATGAAACTTTGGAATTTTGAGCGGAAAAATCAACGAATTCCCGATTCTGCTAGTATTGCTGAGACGATTAAATTGGTGGGATGGAGTAAAATAAACTCTGCTAATCCCGACAGCTTTGCATTGCCCACAGGTATGCAAATTGATGTCAACGCAATTGCGCAAGGATATACGGTTGACGTTATTTCACTTTTTCTAGAATCGAAAGGCGTAGAGGATTATTTGGTTGAAGTAGGAGGGGAAATCCGGGCGAAAGGCGAAAACATTGATGGCCAAGTTTGGCGCATTGGTATTGAAAAACCTCAGGAAGGTACGGAAGGTGATCGCTTTCAAACCATCGTTAATCTATCAAATGCTGGCTTGGCGACCTCAGGAAGTTACCGAAAGTACATCGAGGATACTCTAACGGGTAAGCGTTACTCGCACGCAGTGAATCCTATTTCGGGTTACGCAACAAATGATCCACTCATGAGCGTTACCGTAATTGCGCCCAATACAATGGACGCGGATGCATACGCAACTGCTCTATTGGTTATGGGTTTAGAGAAGTCCAAAGTATGGATGCGTGAAAATCCCAGCTATCCGGTTTATTTAATTTACCACGATTCTTATCGCGGCTGGCAAGAAGAATACAACGAAGCTTTCGCCGAGATTATCATTAAGTAACCTACTGTTTAAGCACGCGGAATGTTTGTTCTTGCCCGTTGTTGAACTGAATTTTCAGTAGATACATCCCCGCAGGATAAGTGCTGATGTCTAATTGATGCTGTTGGCTACGCTGAGACTTTCTCAAAATTAGCTGCCCTTGAAGTGAGCGGACCTCAATTTGAGAAATACTATTCCTGGAATCTATACGAATAATCCCCTCGGTTGGATTGGGGAATATATTGACCAGATGGTGGTTTTGGCGTTCTTCCACATTGTCGTAGAAGTAATCCCGACCTTCAATTGCTAGATTGTTGATGTTGATCCGTTGACCTAAATCGCTATCCATATCATCTCCTGTGATGCGAATTCTGATTCGGAAAAATGGATTATCGTTGGCGGTTGATACTTGCGAAAAGTCAACTTCTAATAACCGATAGCTCGCATCAATAAAGAATGTATCGGCATTTAGTCCCGTATTTTTCCACTGCCCCTGATCAAAGTATTCGAAGATTAGACCGTAGGCAGAACTTTGATTTTCTACGGCCAGACTCAGCTTGATATCACCTTTACCCGTCGTGGGGACGTCCAGTTCAATGGTGCTTTCTTGGTTGTGGTAATGGAACGGTTGTCGAATTTGCAGCCCGCGCATTCCGGAATTTTCAAAGGATATATTCGAATTTGCAGTGACTCGATAGTTTAAGGGAGTAGGGTGATTTCTTCTTTCCAACGAAGCTTTGCGCCACATGGGGTGTGCATTGGTAAAGGGATATCCGATAAGACACGACCGAAAGTGTAATACCGCATCAACCCCCATGTTTTCGTATGTGCTAAGGATGGAATCTAGCGGCTGATTGTTGGGAAGCGAGTTGCTGAAAAGCCAGAAATACAGAACATCTTCGGGGTTTGGGTCAACCTCAAAGTTTGCTTGAATGCTTAGGTTACTGGAACGCGTGAGCTGAATGGAGTCGGAGCTGCTGGTGTGTCCGCCTGACCAATGCGTAAACCTGTATCCCGGCTTTGCTTTGGCGATCAAGGTGATTGGGATGTCGTTGAAATAGGTTCCTGTCCAAGGATACGGCATTTCGTCTATTCCCACAGTTTCCAAACTTAGGTCTATGGTGTTGATGCGGACATATCCGGCCGAAGTATCCGATACGTCAATCGTTATTTCGTAATTTCCAGAAATGTTGAAATGCGCTCGAATTTCGTCTTTTTGTCGAACATGGTGCGTATTTCCCCAAGCAACTAAATTATTTCTTTCCGAAAGTCGAAAGTAATCGGGTCTTGGTCCGCGGTTGGAATCTTCAGCCAGATATGGTAGGACTTCGGCGCGTACAGAATCGGTAATGGCTTGAAATCGATTTGGAAGATAGGCAGTGTTTAGTAGGTCGGCAAATCGATTGATGAAGTCGTGTTTAAATCCTTGATTTTCTAATAGATTTCCAAATATTTGGTCGTTGGCACCTGCTTGGGTTGCCCAATGCGTAAGCCAATTGCGATCGGAGCGCAGCGATTGTTCAAAATCCTGTGTGTACATCCTCCACTTGCCGTCTCCATACTCTGGGTTTTCTGGATTCCTAACTTTCCAAAAACTCCTTTCATAATGTGTGTCACCGGAATAAATTTGAATAATCATATGGTCGATGAAGGACGGAATGCTTAGTTGGGCGGCTACATTATCGAATAAAGTATTGTTCGAAAGATCTTGAGCGATGATGTAGTTGCGCAAGTTTAGATAGCTCTGAAAATCGGTGGGTGTTCCTATTTCAATGTGGCAATTGGTGCGCCTACATTCAACCTCAACGATGTTGTCGGGGTCAAGATTAAAATGTGTGGCGTAGTGAAACTGATCAACGCGATCCCGAATGGCTGTGAGTCCCCAAAATTCACCATTTATAAAATGCACTGCGGGTTTAATCCGGGTCATTCCTTTAAATACGGGTTGCATCAAGCGGTTGAATACCACATCGTGATATATTGGTCCTCCCGCCCCGTCACCTCGCAAGAGAATTCTTTTGTACGTGGTGTTTTCGGGGTTGCGTGAATCGGTCACTTGGTCGTCGAAAAGGTCGTGTTCAAATTCATTTTTTTCATCGTATTGATTACGGGCGTAGAGTCGCAGGTTCTTTACAAATCTGTTCCGTGAGAAATTCCCATGAATGCGGAAACCGGCATTTTGATTAATGACGGTTTGAAAGTTGTCAGGTTCAAAGAACTCAACGTGTAAGGGGTATTCCCAAGCCGGTCCTCTTCTCCAATAATTTCCGTACATCGGACGATCGGCATTTGCTCCGTTTGGGAAATTCGATCTCCAGGTGTCAAAGGTGAAACCCGCATTGTAAATACCCGTGTAGTAGTCGAAAAGTAAGTTGTGCTGTATTTTTAGGGAAATGACGGGAATGTCGTAGGGGTTGCCCTGCGGCCATACGAAATAGCTGTGTGAAGTTTCGTTGGATACTAGATTGCCCAAATAGGCTTTGGCGCGCACCACCGTCCCCTTGCGCACGGGATTGGGTGGATAAAACATGGGAAACTGAGTGGGATTAAAGTTGGTGAAGTAATTGGAGTCCAGTGATCGATCATAGATGTAAATCGCAGAGTCGAATATTTTCGAGGTGAATGAAGAGTAGAGCGTATCTCCAAACGGCGATCCAATCACATAGGGGTAGTCATTTTTGTACATGAAGGAAGTACCGCTAAGGTTATTGATATCCGGTTCGGAGCCGTCTAAGGTATACACAATTACAGTTCCGGGGTCGGGGTGGGTGATGCTCAAGTTAAATGGATTTCCGTACAAGCCTCCTTGGTGCGAGAAAATTGGCGTGGAAAACAGATCGGTTCGACTTTGCGAACTGTCGTTTGCTAAGCCTGGTGATGGTTGATAAAAAAACACGTGATTTCCCGTGCCATCGGGTAATTTGCCAAATGAAATATCACGCTGCATGAGTTGCGGCGGAATAAAATCGATTCGGTTTCCGGATGCATTTGTCAGTAGTATTTCTTCCCCAGACGCGCTAATAGAAAAATTTGTGTGTAATTCTTGGCCCGGTACGCGACGGTTTTTCCCTGATGCCCAAATAATGAAGTAGGCTCCAGGTTGGATTGTCGTATCGGGGAATAGCCACTTAAAGGGCAGGTCGTCATTATCAGATAAACCAAAGTTTTCGAGAGATACGGGATTTGAGCCGTAATTATAAACTTCAATCCAGTCGCTGAAATCATTGTCTTCATCGCTTAAGGTACTGAAGTTTACGGCCATGAATTCATTGATGACAATGCTTTGGGCTTTGAGTATAGAGACTGAGCTCAAGCAAGCCGCCAAAAGAATGAATGATGTTAGCGAATAAAAATGTTTCAATAATGTTGTAATCATTTCGGATAAAACCTCTTTGTTGCTGTCAATCAGATTTTTGACTGCGTATTCGTATAGAGGATTTGTTTGTGAAGTCAAGCGCTAAATTAGGCATTACGGGACAAAAATTCAACATCTTAGGGTGAATTGGTTAAATTTCTGTGTTATGCAGTGTATTGGGGTTGCGTTGGGTTCTTGTGTCTTTGGGTATAGAGATGAAGATTCGTTTTGCGTGTATGAGAAGTAGCGGATTAAAAAGCACTTCACTTTTAGTTTGGCACTGACTTTTATTAAAAGTACAGAACTTGGATTTAGTACTGAATCCGCTGTTTCTTATTCAGGCTGTTACATGCGATTTTTCTTGCGATTATCAAGTCGTTCGTTAGATTTTTATTTTCAACTCAAGTCGTCCGCCAAAACCAAGTTCAATGATTTTTTGAAGTGTCGAAATACGTGCTTCTTTTATGTTATTCTCGATTTTTGAAATATAGGATTTAGTTGTCCCAACTTTCTCTGCAAGTTGTTCTTGCGTCATTCCCATTTCAACACG
The DNA here is from genome assembly GCA_007693635.1 of Flavobacteriales bacterium. Taxonomy (GTDB): domain Bacteria; phylum Bacteroidota; class Bacteroidia; order Flavobacteriales; family Schleiferiaceae; genus CSBr16-58. The sequence continues at coordinate 21,400 of REDE01000085.1, forward strand.
AGTGTCGTGTATCAAAGCACCGATTTTAAATGCTTCATAACCTGCTTCAAGCTCGTCACGTTTTTTTGTCCCACGCTTACCGTAGTTTTTTTCTTTGAACTCTTCTAAAGTCATCAAGTTTTTATTTTTTGCTTTGCTCATAGTTTTGTTATTCATTTTTTGGAATTAACGATTTCCAATTCATATTCTGCTTTTATTTTAAGTGCCATTTCTATTTCTTTCTTAGGTGTCTTTTGGGCTTTCTTTTGAAATCCATTTGCTAAGACAACTAATTGTCCTTGGTCAAAAAAACAATCCCGATAGCTATCGGGACTAAAAAAGTCGCTACCAAGTCGAACACGGATTTCATAAAGTCCTTCAGTGTTCTCTATGTGCTTCAGATACGTTTCAGGAACTCTTTGTAAGTCTTCAACCAAGTCAAAAGTCCAAACAATTTTTGCTTTTACTTTCTTGTTTTGTTTGGAAA
>REDE01000033.1 GCA_007693635.1 Flavobacteriales bacterium
TGGTGCTTCACGTACCTACCGTGTTGGAGCTCTTAATTATATTCCTATTGTGCTTTACAACTGGACTTCTCGCTCTAAAACTTGGGGGGCGGAAATTCTTGCTCCAGCCCGTGCGCATGGTCGATATAATTTCAATGCCCGCAATCTCCTCCTTTTTGGCTATGAGTTAGACGGAGCCAGTCACCGTCTCAATCAAGTTAGCGATGATTTTGGTGTCAATAGTATTGAGCTTCGCCGTGGAGAAATTAAACTTCGATTGGATTATCAGTTTCAGGTTACCGGATTTTTCTGGGCTTCCATTCAGGCAGGGTACAGAATAAATTATTCGTTTAATATGGATGAAATTGAAAACAGAAGCGACATCACTCGTTTATTCGGGTTAGGAAGAGAACAAGAGTTTTGGCTATCCAATACCATCGGAAATACCCCTTATTTTCATGTTTCTTTGAATTTTGTATCGCCTTAGATAGAGGCTATCCTCTAGTTTTCCACCACAGATACCCACAGGGGTGCCCGAGATTTTAGATTTGTGATGGACAACCGCAATAGGAGCAATCTCTACTTCTTCCCCTACGAGGGTTTCCACAATTTTGCGAGGTCTTCTAATTGGCTGTAAAAATCTTTACCGTATTTTCGGATAAGGGCATCTTTGGCGAATGTATATACGGGTAGTTTCATGGATTTACCTAGTTCGCAAGCGGGAGCACAGATATCCCATTGGTCGTAATTGATGGCGCTGTACCCGCTGCGGTATTTTTTTATGCGAATAGGGTAGAGGTGACACGATACGGGCTTGGGAAAATCGATTTTGCCTTCACGATAGGCTTTTTCTATGCCGCAAAGTGCTGTTGGGCCATCGAAAATTACGTAGGCACATTCACTTCCTTCCACTAAAGGGGTGGCGTAATCGTCATCTTTATCGGGAATCCAAGTGCCTTGTTCTTCAATGGCTTTGATGCCTTCTGGCCGCAACCCATCTTTGATAATCGGATAAATATCTTCCAAGATTTTGGTTTCGTGCTCCTCCAAGGGGGCGCCGGCATCTCCGGCAACACAGCACGCTCCGTGACATTTTTTCAAATCACAGTGAAAAGCCTCTTCCAATATGGCGGAAGCAATCAACTTATTATCTATTTCAAAAACCATTTTTTCTGCTAAACTACTATTACGAAATTCTACTCCAACTCTGTGATTTGGCGTAATTGGCTACATAATGCAACCTGGTAGGCGTGTTTTCCGCGCTTTCCAACTGAGGGTCTTTTTCTAAAAGCTGAATCACATCGGTGCGTGCGGCTTCGAGAATTTTCCCGTCTCTACTCAAACTCGCCACCTTGAGTTGGTCTTCTCCACTTTGTCGCGTTCCCGCCATATCGCCGGGGCCACGAAGCGACAAATCTACTTCGGAAATTCTAAATCCGTCGTTGGTTTCTTCCATGGTTTTCAATCGCAATTTGGCGTCTTTACTCAGCTTAAATCCGGTCATGAGAATGCAATAACTCTGATCTGCCCCGCGCCCCACTCGTCCGCGGAGCTGATGAAGCTGGGAAAGTCCAAAACGCTCGGCGCTTTCAATCACCATTACGGATGCGTTGGGTACGTTTACTCCCACCTCAATCACGGTTGTGGCCACCATGATGTGGGTTTTACCTTCTACAAAGGCCTGCATTTCCCGGTCTTTTTCGTCGTTTGGCAGCTGGCCATGAACCACAGATACGCTGTATTGTGGTTCAGGGAAGGATCTGCAAATACTCTCAAATCCCGACATAAGATCTTGGTAGTCTTGTTTTTCCGACTCTTTGATGAGCGGGAAAACCACATATACTTGGCGTCCGAGGGCGATTTGATCTTTCATAAATCCATATACTGCCAATCGCTTGCTTTCAGTGTAATGTTTCGTGGTAATGGGTTTGCGGCCGGGCGGTAGTTCATCAATCACGCTCAAATCCAAATCACCATAAAGCGTCATAGCGAGAGTTCGTGGGATGGGAGTTGCCGTCATGACTAGGATGTGCGGCGGAATGGGGTTCTTGGTCCAGAGGCGTGAACGCTGAGCAACCCCGAAGCGGTGTTGCTCGTCGATTACAGCAAGTCCGAGCGCTTTGAATTGCACCCGATCTTCTAAAAGAGCATGCGTTCCTACGATAAAAGGCAAACTCCCCTCGCTTAACTTTGCCAATGTCTTACGTCTTTCCGCTGCGGGCGTAGAACCGGTTAGCAGAGCTATTTCTAAGTTAAGGGGTGTTAAAAGTTCGGAGAGCCCTGCAAAGTGTTGTTTGGCCAAAATTTCCGTAGGAGCCATGAGGCAGGCTTGGAAACCGTTGTCGTAAACCAGTAACATGGAGAGGAGTGCTACTATGGTTTTACCTGAGCCTACATCGCCCTGAAGCAAACGGTTCATTTGTGCTCCAGTGCCCATATCGCGCCTAATTTCGCGCACTACACGCTTCTGAGCGTTGGTTAAGGGAAAAGGTAAAACTTCGTGAAAAAAGCGATTGAATACCGGACCTACTTCCGCGATAATGTTGCCTCTAATTTTACTTTTATTAACCAGCTTTTGACGCACTAAGCCCAATTGAACAAAGAATAGTTCTTCATATACCAATCGGAGTTTGGCGCGCGACATTTCATCTTTTCCTGCGGGAAAATGAAGTGAGAATAGTGCGTTTTGTCGTGGTATTAGCTTGTACTTTTCTATGATTGAAGAGGGGAGATTTTCGCTGATTTTGTCGTTAAACTGCGGGAGGAGGGCTTTTACGAGTTTGCCAATTGCCCGACCATTGAGGCCTTTGGCGGAAAGCTTTTCGGTAGTGGAATATACGGGGTAAAACGAGCCAAATTCGCCATGACGTTCCGGGGTATAGGCTTCCAGTTCGGGGTGCACAAAACTCCAAGTGCCTTGATATTGCTGGGGTTTGCCAAAGAGGAGGTAGGGAGTATTGAGTTGGAGCAGTTTTTCCAAGGCCGCTACCGAGGAGAACCAAACTAGTTCGACGCTTTGTTTGCCGTCGGAAAATCGCCCCACGAGTCGGCGGCGACGGTTTTTACCCGCCACGGCTTGCAAGGCGATGAGTTTGCCGATGATTTGAATTTCTCCCGGTGCGTTGGGCACTTCACTGATCGAGTAAAATCGGGTTCGGTCAACGTATCGGAAGGGGAAGTAGTGGAGTAAATCGCCGAAGTTGGCCACGGAAATTTCTTCCCGCAGCAATCGGCCCTTATCTGGCCCCACACCTTTGAGGTACTCAATTGGTGTTTTGGCTATTTCGTCATAAGTCTTACTCACGTACGTATGAGAAATGATTGAAACGTTGATTTATGGAGATTTTCAGACTACATTCTGATTTCCTGATTGCGAAAATACGAGATAGGGATGGGATGTAGGTGATTTTTGTTTGGAAGTTGAGGCGTTTAGCTGTTTTCGGTTATTGCCTCCGTAGGGGAGTTGAGCCATCCAAGCTTCCAAACCCTCCAAACTCATCTTTCATCCACCTCATAATCAAATTCCACCACAACGTTCTAGAGCCTGCCCGGCATGCGCGATGATTTTCCCTCTAGGTGTCATAAAAAAAGCCGGAGCTAACAGCATCCGGCTAAAGTATTTTCTAAGAAAATGAACTAGGCTTCCTCTTCTTCTTCTTCTTTGTGTCCAATAATTTTGTGTGCCAATGCTGGATTGACTTTTTCGAGACCAACCAATGTGAGCCAGTATCCAACAAAAAGGGATAAGAAAATCAACATGGAAAAACCCATCCCGAAGATGATGAGGAAAGCAAACCAACCTAAAGTGTATGACAACATAATCGTGTATTTTTATGACGCGGCTAAATTACTGTAAAAAGTGAAATTTTGAAGCATAGGCAAAAAAAAATTTTGCCAAATCAATTTTTATGATTAAAATGCAGTCGTCAAGCTGACAAAAATACTGTCAAATTAATCCAGCCGCTTTTTAAGGCACGTGTGCACTGGAGGCGTGCCGGATTGTAAAAAATTGATTATCATGCAAAAAATTCAGAGATGTACTATTGTTACGGGGAGATACGCCCACGAGTTGAGTCCAATTGAATCACGAGGAAGTAAGGTTAAATGGTATATTGTGCGTTCGCAAGCACGTAGCGGTACCTCTAAAGCGGGTCTTTCTCCTACCTAGGATGTATTCTGTGCTATGGAAGGTTCGGTAATACACTTAGATTTAGACACTTTTTTTGTGTCTGTGGAGCGCTTAGAGAATGTTTCTCTGCGTGACCGGCCGGTAATTATTGGCGGTGGCGACCGGGGAGTAGTTGCAGCTTGTAGTTATGAGGCGCGACGCTTTGGCGTACATTCGGCTATGCCTATGAAGATGGCTCGTATGCGTTGCCCGGAAGCAATTGTGTTGCGCGGCGACATGGATCGCTATAGCAGGTATTCCCGCTTGATTACCGAGATCATAGCCAGTCGAGCTCCGGTGTACGAAAAGAGTTCTATTGATGAATTTTACCTTGATGTCACTGGAATGGATCGTTTTATTGGGGCATCGAAATGGGCTGGAGAACTGCGTGATTACATCATCAAGGAAAGCGGGTTGCCTATATCGATGGGCTTATCGGTAAACAAAACTGTTTCCAAAGTGGCTACCGGTGAGGCCAAACCATGTGGGAGACTGCGAATTGAGCCTGGAAGCGAGCGTCCTTTTCTCGCACCTCTTCCCGTGCAGCGCATTCCTATGATTGGTAGTAAAACGACTCAAACGCTCAATCAGCTCGGAGTGCAGCGCATTCAAACCCTCCAGCAAATGCCTATGGAAATGCTTGTTCAGGTTTTTGGGAAAAACGGAAAAAACATTTGGGAGCGCGCTAATGGTATAGATCGCAGCAAGGTTGAGCCCTACTTGGAAAGAAAACAGATTTCTACCGAAGAAACCTTCGATGAAGACACCATGGATATTGAGTTTATTCGACGGAAATTAATTGATATGACTACCGAAGTAGCCGGAAAGTTGCGTC
>REDE01000096.1 GCA_007693635.1 Flavobacteriales bacterium
ACATTAAATCTCGCGAAGAACTTATTGGCGATATCGTTATGTTGTTACAATCTCCGGCGAAGAATGTTATTTCTGCGCTTAAATCTAGCGGTGGAACCATCGCCGGATTACTTAAAACGCTCGAAGATCGAGCGCAATAAAAGAGTACGCACTCAGCTTCCATATAGTGTATACCGTTTGCTAATTTTTAAAAATCAATTATCATGTCTGACATCAAAGAACTTGGCGATAAGCTAGTTAACCTAACCGTAAAGGAAGTTAACGAATTGGCTACTTACCTGAAAGAAGAGTACGGTATCGAGCCTGCTGCCGCTGCAGTTGCCGTTGCTGCTGGCCCCGCTGCCGGTGGTGAAGCTGCTGAAGAAAAAACTGAATTCGATGTAATTCTTAAATCTGCTGGTGCTTCTAAACTTGCTGTTGTAAAGCTTGTTAAAGAACTAACCGGTCTAGGTTTGAAAGAAGCTAAAGAAGTCGTTGACGGTGCACCTAAAGCTATCAAAGAAGGTGTATCTAAAGACGAAGCAGAAGCCCTTAAGTCACAACTTGAAGAGGCTGGTGCTGAGGTTGAAGTTAAATAACCTTTCTTCATCTTTTTTATGGTTTAGGCTTGAGTTTTCAGGCCTAAACCTTTTTGCGTTAATATAATACAACATCATATGGCGAGTTCCTTGTCTCCTTCCTCAACGCAAGAGCGCATCCATTTCGGCTCTATTAAAACTCCACTCGAATACCCTGATTTCTTGGATATTCAGATTAAATCCTTTCAGGATTTCTTCCAGCTGGAAACGAAATTAGAAGACCGAAATAATGAAGGTCTTTTTAAAACTTTTTCTGAAAATTTTCCTATCACAGATTCACGGAACCAGTTTGTTCTTGAATTCCTGGATTACTTTGTAGATCCTCCACGCTACTCTGAGGAAGAGTGCATCGAACGTGGTCTTTCTTATTCTGTGCCTCTCAAGGCGCGACTGAAACTCTACTGTACCGATCCTGAACACGAAGATTTTGAAACTATCGTACAGGATGTTTATTTGGGGACTATTCCCTACATGACCTCACGCGGTACTTTTATTATTAACGGTGCTGAACGTGTCGTTGTATCACAGCTTCACCGCTCTCCAGGTGTTTTCTTCGGTCAAAGCTTCCACGCAAACGGTACAAAATTGTACTCCGCGCGGATTATACCTTTTAAAGGTAGCTGGATAGAATTTGCCACCGATATCAACGAGGTGATGTATGCATACATCGATCGTAAAAAGAAATTACCGGTTACCACACTTTTGCGTGCTATCGGTTTTGTTAGAGATAAAGATATCCTCGAGATTTTTGATCTTGCAGAGGAATTTAAAGTTTCTAAAACTGGTTTGAAACGTATCGTTGGACGTCGATTGGCGGCTCGTGTACTGAAAACCTGGATTGAAGATTTCGTGGATGAAGATACTGGCGAGGTTGTAAGTATCGAGCGTAATGAAGTTATTATCGATCGTGATGAATTGATCGATAAAGACAATATGCAGTTGATTCTCGATGCTGAGGTTCCAACCATCCTCTTGCACAAAGAGGACATCGAATCTTCCGAATTCTCTATCATTTATAATACGCTTCAAAAGGATCCAACAAACTCCGAAAAAGAAGCAATGGAATACATCTACCGCCAGCTTCGTAATGCTGAACCACCAGATGAAGAAACTGCGCGCGGTATTATTGATAAACTATTTTTCTCGGAAACGCGCTACTCACTCGGTGATGTAGGTCGTTACCGCCTGAATAAAAAACTTGAATTGGATATCGCTGAGGACAAACAAGTTCTTACTAAAGAGGATATCATCAGTATCATCAAGTATCTAATTCAATTGATCAACAGCAAAACTGAAGTTGACGATATTGATCACCTTTCTAACCGACGTGTTCGTACAGTAGGTGAGCAGTTGGCGGCTCAGTTTGGTGTAGGTTTGGCCCGTATGGCGCGTACCATTCGTGAGCGTATGAACGTTCGCGATAACGAAGTCTTTACTCCAATCGACTTGATCAATGCGAAGACGCTTTCTTCGGTTATCAATTCGTTCTTTGGAACAAATCAGCTTAGCCAATTTATGGATCAAACGAATCCATTGGCTGAAGTAACTCATAAACGTCGTCTTTCGGCTTTAGGACCCGGTGGTCTATCTCGTGAACGTGCCGGTTTTGAAGTTCGTGACGTTCACTATACACATTATGGCCGTCTTTGTCCGATTGAAACACCAGAAGGACCAAATATCGGTTTGATTTCCTCACTTTGTGTTTATGCTAAGGTGAATAAACTTGGTTTTATTGAGACTCCCTACCGTCCGGTTGAGGAAGGTAAAGTACGTTTCGATAAAGAACCAATCTACCTGAGTGCCGAGGAGGAAGAAGGACATATCATTGCGCAAGCAAACGCACCAGTTCAAGAAGATGGAGGTTTTTCTAATGATAAGGTGAAAACTCGTCTTGAAGGCGATTTCCCCATCACCGAGCCTGGTCAGGTTAGTTTGATGGACGTAGCTCCTAATCAGATTGCCTCGATTTCGGCTTCGCTTATTCCTTTCCTTGAGCATGATGACGCAAACCGTGCCTTGATGGGTTCAAACATGATGCGTCAGGCAACTCCATTGTTGTTGCCTGAATCGCCTATTGTTGGTACCGGATTGGAGCGCCAAGTAGCTCGTGACTCTCGCGTGCTGATCAATGCGGAAAAGGATGGTGTAGTTGAATATGTCGACTCAAAAGAAATCCATATTCGTTACGATAGAACAGAAGAGGAACGCCTCGTTTCTTTCGATGATGATATCAAAAAATACAAACTGGTTAAGTTCCGTAAAACGAACCAAAGCAGTTGTATCAACCTTAGACCTATCGTTAAAATGGGTCAGAAAATCTCCAAAGGCGATGTTCTTTGCGAAGGATACGCTACCGAAAAAGGTGAGTTGGCCCTAGGCCGTAACCTTCAAGTAGCCTTTATGCCTTGGAAGGGTTATAACTTTGAGGATGCGATTGTGATTTCGGAAAAGGTTGTTCGCGAGGACATCTTTACCAGTATTCACATCGATGAATACACCCTGGAGGTTCGCGATACCAAAGTCGGTATGGAAGAACTTACTCCGGATATTCCGAACGTAAGTGATGAAGCTACTAAGGATTTGGACGAAAACGGAATCATTCGCGTTGGAGCAGAAATCAAACCTGGTGATATCCTCATCGGTAAGATTACTCCAAAGGGTGAGTCTGATCCAACTGCGGAAGAAAAACTTTTACGCGCAATTTTTGGTGATAAGGCCGGCGATGTGAAGGACGCTTCAATGAAAGCGCCTCCAAGTTCGTATGGTGTGGTTATCGACAAAAAACTCTTTGTCCGTGCACTTAAAGACAAGAAATCTCGCCAACGTGAGAAGGAAGAGATTCAAGTTTTTGAGCAAGAAAACGCCCAGTTGGAACTGGAACTTCGTTCTAATTTTATTGAAAAACTAAGCATCATTGTCGCTGGTAAAACCTGCCAAGGTGTTACCAATGACCTCAATGAGGTTGTGATTGCAAAAGGAACTAAGTTCACGCAGCGCATTCTTAACGCTGTTGAGGATTACACGCGTATTGCGGGTGGAACTTGGACAACTGATGCGGACAGAAACGAGTTGATCGCTCAGCTTATCCATAACTATAAAATTAAGGTTGGTGACCTACGTGGTGCAATGCGCCGTAAGAAATTCAACCTTAGTGTAGGTGATGAACTACCTGCAGGTATCCTTAAACTTGCTAAGATTTATGTTGCTCAAAAACGTAAATTGAAAGTGGGTGATAAAATGGCGGGACGCCACGGTAATAAGGGTATTGTTGCTAAGATCGTTCGTCAAGAAGATATGCCATTCTTGGAAGATGGAACACCGGTGGATATTGTACTTAACCCACTTGGGGTACCATCGCGTATGAACATCGGACAGATTTACGAAACTGTTCTCGGATGGGCCGGTAAAAAGCTCGGTAAGAAGTTTGCAACACCAATTTTTGATGGGGCAACCATTGATCAAATCAATGAACTAACCGACGAAGCAGGAATTCCACGCTTTGGCCACACCTTCCTTTATGATGGAGGAACAGGTGACCGTTTTGATCAAGCTGCGACTGTTGGTGTTATCTATATGCTCAAACTTGGGCACATGGTTGACGACAAGATGCACGCTCGTTCAATCGGACCATACTCCCTCATCACTCAGCAGCCACTTGGTGGTAAGGCTCAGTTTGGAGGTCAACGTTTTGGAGAAATGGAGGTATGGGCGATTGAAGCCTTTGGTGCCTCTAACATTCTTCGCGAATTACTGACTGTGAAGTCCGATGACGTTATGGGTCGTGCTAAGACCTATGAGTCCATTGTGAAGGGTGAAGCCCTTCCGGAGCCGGGTATTCCTGAATCATTCAACGTATTGTTGCATGAATTATCGGGTCTAGCTCTGAAGGTAACCCTTGAATAATGATGGCCGCTAAGGTGGCGTTTTTTAACTGTTAACAACATTCATATGGCTTTCAATAAACCAACAAACGCGTTTAGTAATAGCTCGTTTAAATCGATCACTATCAGCTTGGCCTCTCCAGAATATATTCTGGAGCGCTCAAGTGGTGAGGTCCTCAAGCCGGAAACAATCAACTACCGCACGCATAAGCCGGAGCGTGATGGCTTATTCTGTGAGCGCATCTTCGGTCCTGTTAAGGATTATGAGTGTGCTTGTGGAAAGTATAAGCGTATTCGCTATAAAGGTATTGTTTGTGACCGTTGTGGGGTAGAAGTGACTGAAAAGAAAGTTCGTCGTGAACGCATGGGACATATCTCATTGGTAGTTCCCGTCGCACACATCTGGTATTTCCGCTCTTTGCCTAATAAAATTGGTTACTTGCTAGGACTTCCTACCAAGAAACTAGACATGATTATCTACTACGAACGCTATGTGGTTATTCAAGCAGGTGCCGGTACTCGTACCGATGGTTCCCCGCTCGACTACATGGAGTTTTTGACCGAAGAAGAGTATTTGGAAATCTACGACCGTCTTCCGGTAGAAAATCAATATCTCGACGATAACGATCCTAATAAGTTTATCGCTAAAATGGGAGCAGAAGCCATCTTGATGTTGCTTCAGCGTACCAATTTTGATGAGCTTTCTTATTACCTTCGTGATCGCGCTAACAAAGAAACTTCACAACAAAAACGCCAAGAAGCTCTTAAGCGTCTACAAGTTGTTGAAGCTGTTCGTGACGCCAATAGCCGCATTCAAAATAATCCTGAATGGATGGTTATTAAGGTTGTGCCAGTTATACCACCTGAACTGCGTCCTTTGGTGCCGTTGGATGGTGGACGCTTTGCAACCTCAGATCTCAACGATCTCTACCGCCGAGTAATTATCCGTAACAATCGTTTGAAGCGCCTTCTCGAAATTAAAGCCCCAGAGGTGATTCTTCGTAACGAAAAGCGTATGCTTCAAGAGTCGGTCGACTCACTTTTCGATAACACGAGAAAAGCAACGGCTGTTAAAACTGAAAGCAATCGTGCACTTAAGTCTCTATCTGATAGCTTGAAGGGTAAGCAAGGTCGTTTCCGTCAAAACCTACTCGGAAAGCGTGTTGACTATTCAGGTCGTTCGGTTATCGTTATCGGACCAGAATTGAAACTGCACGAGTGTGGTATTCCTAAAGATATGGCAGCGGAACTTTTCAAGCCGTTTATCATCCGCAAGATGATCGAACGCGGAATTGTTAAAACTGTTAAATCGGCCAAGAAAATCATCGATAAGCGCGAGCCTGTTGTTTGGGATATCTTGGAAAACGTGATGAAAGGACACCCCGTTCTTCTCAACCGTGCACCAACATTGCACCGTTTGGGTATTCAAGCTTTCCAACCTAAAATGATTGAGGGTAAAGCGATTCAACTTCACCCTTTAACCTGTACTGCATTTAACGCCGACTTTGATGGTGACCAAATGGCAGTACATTTACCCCTAGGCCCAGAAGCTATTCTCGAAGCTCAACTTCTTATGCTGGCTTCACACAATATCCTCAATCCAGCGAATGGATCCCCAATTACCGTTCCTTCACAGGATATGGTTCTGGGGTTATACTATCTCACCAAGCAGCGTAAGTCCGACGACACCCTAAAAGTTAAAGGTGAAGGAATGACTTTCTACTCTCCTGAAGAGGTAACCATCGCGCTTAATGAAGGTATTGTCGACCTACACGCAACTATCCGCGTTCGCGAACGTGTGGAAGTCAATGGAGGTATCGAAATTAAACTGATTGAAACTACCGTTGGTCGTGTGATTTTCAATAAATCAGTACCAGCCGAAGTTGGATTCATTAACGAGTTACTTACCAAAAAATCTTTGCGTGAAATTATCGCGATGATTTTGCGTAAAACTAATATTCCGAAAACTGCGAAATTCCTAGACGATATCAAAAATCTAGGATATCAGCAGGCATTTAAAGGAGGTCTTTCATTCTCGTTGGGTGATATCATCATCCCACAAGAGAAAGAGACTTTGATTCAAGATGCAGAAGATCAAATTAACACCATTCTTGCTAGTTATAACATGGGTCTCATTACCAATAATGAGCGTTATAACCAAGTAATCGACGTTTGGACAAATACCAATGCTCGATTGACTGAACGTGCTATGCACCATTTGATTACCGACAGACAAGGATTCAACCCAATCTACATGATGTTGGATTCTGGAGCTCGTGGTTCGAAGGAGCAAATTCGTCAGTTATCCGGTATGCGTGGTTTGATGGCCAAACCTCAGAAGTCTGGAGCTAGTGGTGGTGAAATTATTGAGAACCCCATTATTTCAAACTTTAAGGAAGGTCTTTCCATTCTTGAGTACTTTATTTCTACGCACGGTGCACGTAAGGGTCTGGCGGATACAGCATTGAAAACTGCCGATGCGGGTTACTTAACTCGTCGCTTGGTTGACGTTGCTCAAGATGTTATCATCACCGAAGACGATTGCGGTACATTACGTGGATTGGAAGTAAGTGCTTTGAAGAAAAACGAAGAGATTGTAGAATCTCTGCGTGATCGCATTGTTGGTCGTGTATCTTTAAATGATGTAATCGACCCACTTACCGAGGAAGTCTACGTTCTTACTGGTCATCAAATCACCGAAGAAATTGCGGAAAAAATTGATGCATCTCCATTGCAGAGCATCGAAGTACGTTCTCCACTTACCTGCGAAAGTCCGAAAGGTATTTGCGCGAAGTGTTACGGTAGAAACCTAGCGACCGCGAAAATGGTACAGATGGGTGAAGCCGTAGGTGTTGTTGCTGCGCAGTCTATCGGTGAGCCTGGAACACAGCTTACCTTGCGTACCTTCCACGTGGGTGGTACAGCAGGTAATATTGCTGAGGACTCTTCATTGCGCGCCAAGTATGATGGTAAGTTGGAAATCGACGAACTTCGTACGGTTGAGGGACAAACCCCCGATGGCGAAATTGTTGATATCGTAATTGGCCGTACTGCTGAATTGCGTATTTCGGATTCTAAAACTGGAATCGTACTGCAAACTAGTAACATTCCTTACGGTGCTATCTTGAGAATTAAAGATGGTACTACCGTGAAGAAGGGTGACCTTGTTTGCGAATGGGATCCATATAACGCGGTAATCATTTCTGAAACCTCTGGTAAAATCGAATTCGAAGGCATTGAGCAGGGTATTACCTACCGTGTCGAAGTGGATGAGCAAACCGGTTTCCAAGAAAAGGTTATCTCCGAGTCTAAGAATAAGAAGATGATTCCGGTTATCCGCATTCTCGACGAAGATGGTGAATTGGTCAAGACATATAACCTTCCTGTAGGTGCACACATTACCGTAGAGGATGGTGATACCATTAAATCGGGTAAAATCTTGGTGAAGATCCCACGTAAATCGTCTAAAGCAGGTGATATTACCGGTGGTTTACCGCGTGTAACCGAGCTTTTCGAAGCACGTAATCCTTCGAACCCAGCAGTGGTTTCTGAAATTGACGGCGTTGTTTCTTTCGGTCCGAAAATTAAGCGTGGTAATCGCGAGATCATCGTTGAAAGTCGTACCGGTGAGCGCAAGGTGTATATGATTAACCTTTCTAAGCAAATCTTGGTACAAGAGAATGACTTTGTTCGCGCTGGAACTCCTCTTTCAGAAGGTTCAATATCTCCAGGAGATATTCTGTCGATCATGGGGCCAACAGCCGTTCAGGAGTATCTTGTGAATGAAGTTCAAGAGGTATACCGCTTACAAGGTGTTAAAATTAACGACAAACATTTTGAGGTTATCGTTCGTCAGATGATGCGTAAGGTTGAAATTCAAGATTCGGGAGATACCAACTTCCTACAAGGTAACCTTGAGCATTTGTACGACTTTATTCGTGAAAATGACTGGATTTACGACAAGAAAGTTGTTGAAGAATCTGGTGGAAGTGATACCTTTAAGCCGGGTATGATTGTTTCAACGCGCGAATTGCGTGATGAAAATAGCCGACTACGTCGCGCTGACCTTGAATTAGTTCAAGCTCGTGATGCTCAGCCTGCAACTGCTACGCCAGTTCTTCAAGGTATTACTAAAGCTAGTTTACAGACGAAATCTTTCATCTCTGCTGCTTCCTTCCAGGAAACAACCAAAGTTCTTAATGAGGCTGCATTGAGCGGTAAGGTTGATACTTTGGATGGTCTGAAAGAAAACGTAATTGTTGGTCATAAGATTCCAGCCGGAACAGGTTTGAAGCACTACAACTATAATATCGTAGGTGCTAAGGACGATTATGAGCAACTTGTTGAGGAAAAAGAGCAAGTAGAAGAGAACGCCTAATATTCACTATAACTGCGTCGTATGATTGCGACGCAGTTTTATTTCATTTTTATCATGGAACAAAATCCTAACGATCCCAATCAACATCAGCTAAACATTGAAATCAATGAGGATGTAGCAGGTGGTGTGTACAGTAATTTAGCGATTATTAATCATTCGGCTTCGGAGTTTGTTGTTGATTTTGTTCAGGTTATGCCTGGTGTGCCCAAAGCACGTGTGAAGTCCCGCATTGTATTGACACCGCAGCACGCAAAACGATTCATGCGCGCTTTAGGTGAAAACATCAAGAAATTCGAGCAAGTACACGGTTCTATTGTTGATCAAGATCCCGTTCAGTACCCGATGAATTTCGGCGGACCTACCGGCCAAGCTTAACCTGTTTTCCGTGACAGTATTCACAACCACCGGCCGACCAAATGAGTTTGCCGGTGGTTTTTTGTTCATTATATAATCAATTGTTTATGTTTAATCCGTGGCATCACGTACACCCGGGTACCAATCCCGAAGAGTTTGTTCAAGGAATTATTGAGATACCTAAAAATTCACGCGCTAAGTATGAACTGGATAAAGACTCCGGTATGCTTCGTTTAGATAGAGTGCTCTATAGTGCCGTTTACTACCCGGCAAATTATGGCTTTATACCCCAGACCTATTGTGATGATAACGACCCTCTGGATATTCTCGTTTTGAGTCAACTTGAGGTTGTGCCAATGTGTATTGTTCCCTCCAAGGTTATCGGGGTTATGCGCATGCTTGATCAGGGAGAGGCCGACGATAAAATTATTGCTGTAGCTGCTGACGATACCAGTGTTAGTCACTTTAACGACGTCAGTGAATTGCCACCACATTTTTTATCGGAAATGCGTAGCTTTTTTGAAGACTATAAAAAGTTGGAGAAAAAGACCGTTGTTGTTGAGGACTTCCAAGGAAGAGAAGAGGCTTTGCGTATTATTGATCAGGCATTTATCGATTACAAAACCACTTTTGGTAATCGTGGGTAACTTGTTAGTATTTCCAGTTCTTTAGCGGATTGAACTTTTCTTTTCCGAAGTATATTTACGCAACATTATCATGGTCGCAAAAAGTTGACCGTGATTGATGATTTGTATGTGTGAGGCGTAAAAAATAATTTCCCATGCAAGAGGAGCAAAATAACGATCAAAACGAGCCGGAAACCAATTTGAATTCGAATGTCCGCATCACACGTGTGAGTGGGATGTATGAGGATTACTTTCTGGATTATGCTTCTTATGTCATCCTCGAAAGGGCTGTACCTAGTCTTTTCGATGGTGTTAAACCTGTGCAACGCCGTCTTCTTCATTCGATGAAGGAGATGGACGATGGACGTTACCATAAGGTCGCTAATATCATCGGACATACCATGAAGTATCACCCACATGGTGACGCTTCTATTGGTGATGCTTTGGTGCAATTGGGCCAGAAAGACCTACTCATCGATTGTCAGGGTAACTGGGGAAATATTTTTACGGGTGATAGCTCAGCCGCTCCACGATACATTGAAGCTCGCTTGACAAAATTTGCCCTCGAAGTAGTCTACAACGCTAAAATTACTGAATGGCAAGCATCTTACGACTCGCGTGGAAAAGAACCTGTATTCTTTCCCGTGAAGTTCCCATTGCTTTTGGCACAAGGTGTTGAAGGTATTGCCGTGGGCTTGTCTACTAAGATTCTTCCCCACAATTTCAACGAATTGATCGACGCCTCAATTCAAATCCTTAAGGGTAAAAAGCCCATTATTCTTCCAGATTTTCCAACAGGGGGCATCGCTGATTTTAGTAATTACAATGATGGTCTTCGAGGAGGAAAGGTGCGGGTTCGTGCACGAATCGAAATGTTGGATAAGAAAACCCTTATCATAAAGGAAATTCCTTTCGGCACAACAACAACTAGTCTGATTGAAAGTGTGATCAAGGCCAACGACAAAGGCAAGATTAAGATAAAGAAAATCGAGGATAACACCGCAGAATTTGTTGAGATCTTAGTTCATCTAGCGCCAAATATTTCGCCCGACAAAACCATTGATGCACTTTATGCATTTACGGATTGTGAGGTGTCTATTTCTCCTTTGTCCTGCGTAATTGAAACCGATAGACCAGTCTTTCTTGGTGTTAGTGATTTGTTGAAACGATCAACGGAACACACCCTCGAACTCACTAGACGCGAGCTGCAGGTAAAACTCGATGAATTCCAAAACGATTGGCACTACGCCTCTCTGGAGAGGATTTTTATTGAGAATCGGATTTATCGCGACATTGAAGAAGCAGAAACTTGGGAAGAGGTTGTTAAAAATATTCATGAAGGACTAAAGCCGCATATCGGACATTTGATTCGCCCTGTAACCGATGAGGATGTTGTGCGACTAACCGAAATCCGAATTAAACGGATTTCTAAGTTCGACTCCGATAAAGCCAATGATAATATTCTTGCCCTTGAAGGTAAAATCGCCGAATATAAAGGGTATTTAGAAAATCTTGTAGACTACACGATCCAGTATTTCAAGAGTCTTAAGGAAAAATACGGGAAAGATCGTGGCCGCAAAACCGAAAGTCGCTTGTTCGACGATATCGTTGCTCAAAAGGTCGCTATCGCCAATGAAAAACTTTACGTCAACCGCGTTGAAGGGTTCATCGGTACCGGACTCAAAAAGGATGAGTTTGTTTGTGATTGCTCCGATATTGATGATATCATCGTCTTTAGAAGCGACGGCGTTATGCTCGTGACCAAAGTGGACCAGAAGACCTATGTGGGTAAGGACATCATTTATGTGGATGTCTTTAAAAAAGGTGATAAGCGAAAAATTTATCACTACTTCTATACCGATGCTAAGTCGGGCGCTACCTTTATGAAACGCTTTTACGTAGACGGTGTTACTCGCGATAAAGAGTATGATCTGACTCAAGGAAATAAAGGTTCGAAAGTTATTTATTTTTCAGCAAATCCTAACGGTGAGGCTGAAACAATTACCGTTCATCATCGGGCGGTTAAGAAGATTAAAAAGCTGCGTTTTGATCTTGATTTAAGCGAACTCGCTATTAAAGGGCGCAATGTCAAGGGTAATCTTGTTAGTAAACAGCCCATTCGAAAGATTGAGCGTAAGGAAAAGGGCAGCTCTACCTTGGCTCCTCGACGTATTTGGCTCGATGAAGCCGTGATGCGTTTGAACGGGGAGGGGAGAGGTCGCCTAATTGGTCGCTTTTCTGGTGACGAACGTATAATCGAAATTACCAATAAGGGTACCTACAGACTCCTTCCGTATGATTTTAGTACGCACTTCGATGAAGACTGGATTATCATAGAAAAATTTGATCCTCAGCGACCAGTCTCCACGGTATACTGGGAGCCCGAAAAGGAACGCTTCTACGTCAAGCGGTTTTTGCCTGAGATAACGGATAAAAAGGAGGTTTTTATAGCCGAGAACGAAAAGTCTTATCCGGAAATCGTCAGTTACCACCCTCATCCTTCAGTAGAGATTCTCTTTAAAAAGGTTGCGGGTAAGGAAATCGAACCTGAGACTGTCGACCTTGTGGAGTTTATATCGGTTAAAGGCCTGAAGGCTATGGGTAATCAACTGACGAAACATCCAGTGAAGGCTATGAAATTGATTGAGCCGGAATTGCTCGAGCCAGAAGAAGTCGCAGTGGATGATGAATTGGAGGTAGATGAAAACCCTGTGGAAGAACAAAATGTTCCGGTAGCACCCTCAAAGCCTAAAACTGATCCCCCAAGCAATGGTGGTGCGCAACAAATTTCGCTTTTTGATGATTTAGACGATTGATATGTCGCTGTCTCTAGCTAAGAAAAAATTTCTCAGATCGCTCAAGCAGCGAAAATACCGCTATAACGAACAATGTTTCCTGGCAGAGGGCAATACCCTAGTAGCGGATTTGCTTCGCTTGGGCATGCAGCCCGTTGATATTTTCATTCTTGACGACAAGGATGCGGCCTTGTTTCCCGGTTCTACCACAATTGGTTTGAATGACCGCAAAGCTTTTTCAAATTTTGATAATCCTGCCGGTGCCGCCGCTGTATTTCGTATGCCGCAATGGGGTACTTTGGAAGGACTGCAGCACTTGAGTTTTGTTCCGGCCTTATATGCAGTTCAAGATCCGGGAAACCTCGGGACCATATTGCGTACGGCTTGCTGGTTTGGCTTTCAGCACATTCTACTTCTCGACGGATGCGCTGATCCGTATAATTCAAAGGCCATACAGGCAGGAATGGGTGCGGTGGCGCAAGTTTCTCTAGTTCAGGCTAAGTTGAACGATTTACAAGGACTCCCACACCAGATTCTAGGGGCTCATATGCAAGGTGAATCTCTGTATTCGCTTGAAATGCCTAAACAATCGATTTTGATTTTTGGAAATGAAGGCTCTGGATTGCCCGAAAATCTCGCGTATCATCCGGTAAGCATCCCAAAGGCTCCACATTCTCAGATGGAATCCCTCAATGTAGCAATGGCCGCCGGTATTGCTTTTTCAATTGTTGCCAATTCCTAAGCATTTCTTGCTAAGGCTGCAGCCATAACACTGATTCTTATGTCAGGCCGCACCGCTAATATGGCCTGGCCAACTCCTTCAATGGTTGCCCCAGTTGTGATTACGTCATCGATTATTGCCACGTGTGCCCTAAACGGTAAATTTTCGAAATTTTCGATTTCGTAGCTTTCGTTGGCATTGAGATATCGTTCCCACCGATTGAGTTTGGTTTGAGAACTCGTGTTTTTCTGACGCCGTATCATGTTGTACAGAACCGGCGATTCACACACACGCTGAATCCCAAATGCCAATTCGTCTGCTTGATTGTATCCGCGAATAATTTTTTTTCTCGGGTGCAAGGGTACGGGTATCAAGTAATCTGGCGGTTCTTCCCAAGGCCGTGTCAGTATCTGTAAACCCATGAATAATCCTAAATACCTCCCAATCTCCGGCTGCCGCATGTACTTCAAGTAGTGCAACAGTCTTTGTACGGTTCCTTTCTTGTTGAATAAACAAAACACATCCCCATACTCAATGGGGATTCTACCGAAAAACAGATCGACCACCGCATTTTCCCTTAGTGAATCAAAACGAGCCAGCGGAAGGTCATCTTCACAATGCAGACATAAGAACTGCTCGCTTATGGTCAATTCTCGCTGACATCCAACACAGCTGCTCGGAAATATAATATGCGAAAGTGCTTCGTACGCTTTGATCATTGCTTTATGTATTTGTAAGAACAAAGCTACAATATTTTTTTGAATCTGAAAATTTTCTTTCTCAGAATCCAGTCTCCAATTTGTTTTTTGGCGCCTAATCGCGCTTTCCTCTCCAAGTCCTCGGCTAAATCCGCCGTGTACGCAACAGCGGGCAAGGAGCTCCTCCGTCGCTCTTGCCCGCTGGCGTACACTGGCGTTTTAGCCTCCGGGCTTTCCGTTACAATCGCGGGCGCAGGGGAAATCGAGCACATGGTATGGCTTGAATTTCATCGTGCTTTCGTACTCCTATTTGTTGCTAATATCCTGATGAATGCTATTTCTACTTCCGTCAATCAACGAAAAATAGGATGCTATATCTTCGTGGAATAGGGTTCAAATTTTTTGACTATTTCAGACTCCTTAAATTTTTGAATAATAAAAAAAGGGCAAGGATTAAAGTATCCTTGCCCTTTCGTGGTTTAAAAGTCCTAATGATTTACTTCAGATCGTCGATTAACTGCGTAAGTTCATCGAGTCTTGGGGTGATAATAATCTCAGTTCTACGGTTTTTGGCTTTGTTTTCTGCGGTGTCATTCTCTTGAACTGGTTGGTATTCGCTTCTGCCAGCGGCGGTTAAGCGACTCGCATCAACACCTTTGTTCTTGGTTAATTCACGAACGATAGACGTGGCTCGCATAACACTTAAGTCCCAATTGTCTCTTACCTGACCGCGACCATTAAACGCATCGGAGTCGGTATGTCCTTCAACAAGAACGTTTAGATCGGAGTTTTCTTCAAGTACAGCTGCGAGTGAACCTAGTGCGGTTTGCCCCTGAGCATCTAAATCCCAGCTTCCTGAGCGGAAAAGTAGTGCGTTTTCGAGGGTTACATATACTTTTCCATCACGCAGGTCGATGCTTAAGCCTTTACCGTCAAAACTCAAAAGGGCTTCTGCAATACGATTGCGGACGGCACTCATCAGTGAATCTTTGCGCGATAAAGCACTTTCTAATTCATTTATTTGGGATTCACGATTTTGCAGATTTCTAGCTAGGTCTTCAATTCTTCTACGTTCCAAACGCAGAGAGTCTTCCCTTTCAGCAAGTTCATCTTGTGCTCTTTGTAGTTTGGTAAGCAACGCACGATTTTCAGCACTGCTGCGTGAAAGTAGAGACTTGTTGTTTTCCAACAAAAAATCGTACGATCTGCTCAACTCTTCATACTCTCTATTGCGTTGATCGAGTTTGTACTGCATGTCTGCACTGTCATTTTGCAGTCGGATAATTGCAGCTTTGGCTTGTTTCAAAAACTCGGAAATTTCTCGGTGATCGGCCTCGAGCGCGATGTGTTTTTTTGTCAATGAATCAAATGAACCTTCGAGTTTGTTGTGTTCGGCTTGTAAATCTTTGTGTACGCGCGAAGACACGCAAGATGTTGCAATAAGTGCAATGCTAAGCAATCCAAGGATGCGTTTCATAAATAGAGTGGATTAAATGGTATACGATCGTTTCTCAATCAAAGGTAAGATTATTCGATGGATCTGCCACCGATATACCATTATAATTCTCAGCGGCAAATTGTTAATAATTCGCTTTTGATGCTGAATCCAATTTTTAAAAATCGCGGTTATCTACGCTAGGTGTTTTCTCGATTATTCAACCAGTATTTTCTCGGTATTCACCGTATTGTTTGCGCGATAAATGCGAACCAGATAGAGTCCTGAAGGGGTGTTTTCGGGAATGTTAATCTCAATTCCGTCTTCAATAGTGGTGCTCTTAAATACTAAAGGTGTTCCGGTAACGGAGAAAATCTCAATCCTTTCAATTTTTTCATTTGATTGAACAGTGAGTATGTGCCCTTTTCGTACCGGGTTAGGGAAGGTTTTTAGTTGGCGCATTTGGCCGTCAAATTCTTCACGACTCAAGACAACGCCCAAACAACCGGTGTTTAAATCGTTATATACGCTCTCGGCGATGGCAAGTCTGCTCTTTGCTCTCGTAAGTGCATTTTGCCAGTTCCCGGAGTTGTCGTTTGAGTCATATCCATGGGTGTAAGCAAACTCCAGACAGCGGTGTTTTCCGGGCTCGATATCGCCTAGATTGGTGATTGCTAAGTTGCGTAAGTCCGCCGCTTGATTTGGAGGGAAATACCAATTGTCACTGGAGTTAAAGGCCCATTTGGTTGTTGGACTTTGGCCGCTATTGTCAAATCCCACGCCATTTGCATTGTTGTTGGGGCCGGAAGGACTTGTAAGTCGTAATGAATCATGAAGCGGCCATGCATAATTCATATAACGAATATAGTCATCTGTAGATTGAGGGTCTCTCAACGACGGATTGCCCGATGTTGATTGATTGAAATAGTGTTGATGTCCTTCAAGTGGCTGATTTAATAGCTTAATTGTAATGGCCTTTGGGTCTGTTTGCGTGGTGTTACACGAATATCCAAAAATAATGTTTTCAGTATGGTCAGATCCAAGACACTGACTGGTTCCGGCTCCTAAAGTAAAGTCGTTATTAAGTGCAAATTTTGCGCTTTTCATGGTTTCAGTACCTCGGTTGAAAATTCGGTAATTTATGAATACGGTGCTGTTTAGGTCAGGTAATCCCGCCGAGTCAAAGGCGTACACCATCATATGTAGCTCTAAATTGCTTTTTGGAATTATATTGAATCTATTGCGTTCGACTTCATTCGCATTTCTAAAAATAGCGTAAACCGCTTGGTGCCCAAGTATTTTTGGATAATCGCCAAGTTCAGGCTCATAGATGCCATTTGAATTTACATCGATGAAGGGCGCAAGCTGAAATGCTTCACCGTTTAAATGTCGACCGTTGCCCGGCCAGTTTGCAATCACCTCGGGCATTATATAGGCAGAATCACTGAAATTTGTTTTGTGAATATCAATTTCATTTTGTGAGATTTTCCAAACTCGCGAGTATCTTTGCAGATAGCTTGGATCAATAAAATCAGCGACGGGTCCCGGTAAAAAAGAGCTTGATTCAAATGAGTTATACCGATTGGCTTCTACGAATGCGGTATCATTTATTTCTCCGGTAAACCAAGGTGCCGCGGAAAAAATCATATTTATGTCTCCTAATTTTATTTCATCGTTGATTATATTTGTAAAACCAAATCCTAATAGACCGTTGGCTATTACCGGAAATGTGAAATCATTGAGATCTAAAACCTCTTGAATGGGTTTGTCTGCTGCAGTTACCGACCATTCTATTGCGTAGTATAAGGTATTGGGAAGCCATTGTGGCGATGTAGCATACTCTACAACTAAACTTATTCTGTCTTGAATGGACTTGTACCGTAATACTCCGGTATTTTGAATAAATCTCAATTCTGTATGTTGAGTACTTATAGGAGTTAAGGTCTGTAAATCAATTTCCTCAACAACGCAGTTTCTCGTAAAAGCGAATAGTCGGTTTTGTGCTTCGGCAAGAATATGGTAGCCATTTTGATTAATAGGAATGTTTGGTGGATTTGCTGTTGAAGTCCAACTTCTTGAAAAGCGACTGTATCTATTGATAATGTTTTTGCGACCCACATGCATGAGCATGTATAGGGTGTTATTAATGTACACTGCATCTCGGGCGCGTTGTGTTTGTACTGGGGAATTAACAAACGCACTCGGTACAGGTAGTGAATCAAAACGCCCATTTCGGTATTCTAGCATGGAAACCGTGTCCACGACTTGATTTGGTCTGCCTGGATTGATAATCACAGCAAATCGATTGTTCCCGCGTACTAATTTCGCGGCTTCAATATTGGTGGAATTAAAAACCCCGTTGGTGTAACTATACAAAGTATCGTTGATAATAAACCAAGGGGTGCCATCATTAACTACTATGTCGCGAACTATATAATTGGGGGGTAAACCACTTCCCGTAATAGTATCCCAGGAGGTACCGTCAAACATGAGTATTCGATTCTCCCCTCCAAACCATAAATTATTGCCGCTTTTATGTATGCAGTATGCTTTAAAGTCGGGAAAAAATATCTGCGTGTTTTGCAAATTATCGGTTTGTAGATACACTCCCATATTTGTAGCAATCCACATGCTATCGCCAGATGTGGAAGGCTGAATGTCGTGAGTGGAAATTAGATGGTTGCCTAGGATTCTCCGACTCGGTTGAGCAAGGATTTCTTGGGTAATAAATAAGGCTAGAATACAAAGTAGAAGCTTTTTCATGGTTCGAGGTTTTAGAGTGTTGGAGAATAGGCTTGTATACTAGCGGCAAGTTACAAAAAAAAACCTCCGGATTTACCGGAGGTTTAATTTTTTTGAAAAAAAGTGATTTTTAGTTCAAATCTGGAAGGATCACATTGTCGATAATGTGGATGGTACCGTTGGTTGCCGTTACGTCGGTAACCGTAACAATTGCCGTGCGATTGTCGGTATCGGTTAGTACAACATTACCACTACCATCAATGCTGATGTTTACATCTTGACCGGATAGTGTAGCAACGTTTCCGGGTGTTACATCGGCAGCGCGTACATCAGCACCTACTAGGTGATAGGCCAAAACGGTGAACAAACCATCTGCACCAATTGCCGCAACAACTGCATTGAGGTCTGGAAGACTTAAGTCGTTAAGTAAAGTTCCGAAGCCCGCATTGGTTGGAGCAAACAAAGTATTGCTAGCAGAAGCATCGTTAAGAATCGCCGCAGGATCATTATCCGCTGCTGAAACAGCCGCAACTAGGTTAGAAAAGTCATCATTCGGAGCAACCAAACCTAAAATAGTTTGTGGAGTGATTACTTGATCAATGATGTGAATAACGCCATTTGATGCTTCAACATCTGCAGTAGTAACATTGGCGCTTCCGTTTAGTCGAACACCAACGGCAGTGCTGACAAAGATAGAAAGGTTGTTGTTGTTACTGTTTGTTGCTAAAGAAGGTACATAGCCAGTAGTAACCTCGTTTGACATTACTTTTTGACCAAGAACATGGTACAACAATACATTTGCTAAACCTTCAGTGGTCAAGGCGTTTTCCAATGCATCTAGGTCGGGTAGACTAAGATCTGATAAAAGTTGAGTGAATGCTGCGTTGGTAGGAGCGAAAACGGTGAGTGAAGCATTGGCATCAGCTACTGCGTCAACAAGATTGGCACGGGTTAAGGCGTCAACTAAAATACTGAAGTCTTCTTTTCCAGCTGCAATTTGCGCAATGGTTTGAGGCCCGCCGTTACCGTTGCCATTTCCATTTCCATTTCCGTTGTCGTCGTCGGAACTACATGCTCCGAAAGCACCTGTGGCGATTACTGCCGCTACTAGGGCGAATTTGCGAAAAACTTTTTTCATGGTGAGTGTAATTTAGTTATTAATGACTCTATAACTATTTGACTCACCAAAAGGTTGGTGTGTTAACAAAAGTTTATGATATCAATTTTGAAAATAGCTCAAAGCTTTTGGCATATGACTTTCTAATTGTCGTATGCGTGTATTGTGTGATGGGTGGGTAGACAAAAACTCCGGAACGCCTCCTCCGCCGGCTTGAGACATTCTTTCCCAGAAGATTGGAGCTTCTCTGGGGTCGTACCCCGCCATTGCCATAAAATAAAGACCTAATTCGTCTGCTTCCGACTCGTGCTTTCGGCTAAAGGGCAGCATTCCTCCTAGTTGTGCACCAACACCGTAGGCACCCATAAACAGGGCTTGGGTTTCCTGGCGTTTATCACGCAATGCTACAGCTAATCCTAGGGCACCCATTTGTGCAACCATGGCTTGTGACATTCTTTCGCCGCCATGCCGAGCTACTGCGTGGGCAATCTCGTGTCCCATAACTACCGCTAAGCCAGCTTCATTTTTCGTGTAAGGCAGTATTCCTGTGTAAAATGCAACTTTTCCTCCGGGCATGCACCATGCGTTTACCGCCGGGTCGTCGATCAATATAAATTCCCACTCAAAACCGTCTAGTAATTGGCTTTTATTTTGCGCACTAAAGTACTCTTCTACCGCTTTCTGTATTCTTTTTCCGCATCGCTCCACCATTCTAGCGTCGGCGGTTCCGCGAATGACTCTAGCAGTGTCTTTGATTTGATTATACATGTCAAAACTCATGGCGTGAAGCTCATTACTGGGGATGATGTTGATTTGCCGACGTCCGGTCAATGGGACGGAAGAACATGCGCTGATCAAGAGAACGCTTACAAGGACAATGTTTAGCACAGCCACAAATCGTGCAAATTCAAATTTACTTCTTAGCTTCATTGGTGCGTATTTGTATATGTAAATAAATGACTTAGGGTTTCACTACCACTACGGGGATGCTATGGTATCGATTATTCATGGTTATCCTTAGTATGTAACTTCCCGCAGGCAGCGAAGATACTTCAAGTTGTAATTCCCCTTCGATAAACTGATGTTTAAAAGGAAGTTTTTTGCCTTGTAAATCTTGAATAAAGACCTCTTGGATTTCTTGTTCTTGAAAGCTGCCAATGCGTTTTCGAATGTTAATAAAGTCTTTGGTTGGGTTTGGGTAGGCAGATAAAGATCTTCCTAAATTTTCATTTAGCAATTGCTTCATAAATGCCGGTCTTCTCATGGCAAAGGTTGTGAGAATGCTAATGTTATCTTCCCATTCCGTCTTTGATCTGGGGATGCGCCAGCGATATATGTAGTCGCTGACAAAGGGCTCGATTTCATTTTTTAATTTTCCAATCTCCCGCATCATGTTTTCCGTTGAGAGAGGCCCAGCCATAAGTTCTTCAAAGCGAACGAGAAATCTGTTTTTGAATTCTGGAATCCGCATCATACTGCGCAACAGATGCCTTGGCCATTGTTGTTCTTCAACAAGGGGGTCGAATTCGTTGAAATACCAGCTTAGATTATCGAGTTCATATAAACGCATCGAGGCGTCTAGATCGTAGAAGATCCATCTCCAGCGACCGCCAATCGTGTCGGGTCGCCAATAGTCGATGTTGTTGTGTGGCCAGTCTGTATTAGCGAAAAATATTTGACAAATCTGATAGTCAATGTAGTTGTTGACATCGATTCGCTCGTCAATTTTGGAGAGTAATTCGGGTTCCTCGGGATCTGAATTGTCTATAAATGCCAGTGTTTGGGCGTAGTGATCTGCTGATCCGTGAGCTACGCGCTGGTTGTTATTGAGAAAATCGATGTGTTCTGAAGGGACTCCGGAAAGGCCTGATAAATAGTGTTCGTCGCGGCGTTCTTTTAGGAAGTGCAGGGCCCAATATTCACCATTTAAAAAGACCAATACGGGCTTAAAATTCAAAATTTCAATGCCTAATGGATTTACAATACGCGTTGTGAGCTCGTCTTTCATTATAGACTTTGCAAAATCACCATAGGTTGTTTGCAGCAAAAGTCTACGGTAATCCGCGTGGTCTCTCTCCGGGAAAAAAGGATAATTAAAAAGGTCATTTCCGTATTCATTGCGGGCATACAGCCGAAGTGTTTTTTGTCCGGCCCTGCGGGTTGCACCTCCATGAACTCTCGCGCCTGCTGCTTGATGAATCTGTTTTACTCCCGTGGAATCAAAGTAGCTAACCAATATTGGTACTTCATTTTCGCGTCCTTTGCGCCAAGAGTTTTCGGTTTGTAGCGAGTCCCAATCCAC
>REDE01000091.1 GCA_007693635.1 Flavobacteriales bacterium
AAGCGATACGCCCGATATAGCAAATGCCCGTATTGAGTTCGACAATGGCTGTGTAGCAAATTTAACAGCCAGTAGACTGAGTCTAAAAAACATGCGTAAAACACGAATATTTCAACGTGATGCGTACATAACCGTAGACTTTTTAAAGAAGAAATCGGAAGTTATTCGCATGGAAGACGTCCCTGCAAATACTGAAGTGGAAGACATAGCACTTCTAATTGAGGACGGGAAAGGCAATCAGAAACGCATATTTTTTGAAACCCCCGAGATTCTTGAAACCAACGCTATTCGCGATGAGTTGGCTTCCTTAGCCGATGCTATTACCCACAATAAAACAACTGCTGTAACGTTAGAAGATGGCCGTGATGCACTCCTAGTTGCTGAGGAAATCCTTGCATTACTCCAGAAGTAGATCACCTCCCTATGACGCGAATTTTTGGTTATATCACCCAAGCTGCCACAAGCTTAGTATTGCTTTTTGGCTTAAGCAATTGTCAAACCGATGACTTAAAGTCACCGCCACGTTATATCCTAGAAATACCTCGGGTAAACTTCACTTCAAATTACACGACTCAAGGAACTGCGGATCAGCGGATAAACACGGTTTGGGTTAGTGTTAATGATCGGCCCATTGGGACCTATCAACTGCCTGCAAAAATATTTTTCACCACTGAGCCTGGACCAAACGATATCCGTGTAGTTGCCGGGGTATCGCAGAATGGTGTGAACGCCTTACGTACAGAGTTTCCGTTTTTTGAAACCTACAGAGAAACCATTCTTGTAGAGGCGGATAGAGAAACGTACTTCCTGAGAGAGGATGTAGACAGTCTACCCCTATTTCGCTATGTCCCCGGAGCTACTATTATTAATGTAGAAGATTTTGAAGGCACGGGGTTTCGCGTTCAGACAACAAGTAGAAGTCAAGTTCCTATTATTCGTACAATGCCAACTGACAACCATTTTAATAGTGGTATTCCGGGAGAACCTAACCAGTTTTCTGGTATCGCTAGACTAAAAAAAGGAGAGGTCTTCTTCGAAATCGAATCGGTACAGGCATTTGATATACCTCGAGGTGGTGGTCCAGTATATGCCGAATTGCATTACAACATCAATCATCCCATGACCATTGGACTAATTGCCCGAACTCCCGGAGGAGGCAGCGAGCAGTTTAGCGTGGTTGAAGTCAGACCAACCAATGAAACCTGGCGAAAAATATACGTGAGTTTCACCGATGATATATCAGGAACTTTTGGAGCAATTGATTACCGAATCTTTTTAGGAGGAATTCGTCAAGATACGACAGATGAAACCGAGCTGAAATTCATGATCGATAATCTGAAACTGCTCTACTAAGATGGCTACAGATTTAAAGTCAGGGAAAAAGCTAAGTGCTAAAAAACAGGTTTTCAAATATTTGATTGCCGACGTTTTTGCCTCAATTCTCGCCTACACTATTCTTTTTGTTTACCGAAAATTATCTATTGAACCTGAGTATTTTGCTTCAGACATTGAGTTGATATTCGACCGTACTTACTATCTAGCTATTGTTGTTCTTCCGGTATTATGGTGTTGCTTGTACGTCTTGGTTGGTCTCTACCGCGATATCTTCCGAATATCGCGATTGAAAGAAACAATCCTAGTTTTCAATACGACTCTTTTGGGGTCTATTGCTGTTTTTTTTCTAATCATCCTCGACGACTATGTAAGCAGTTACAAGCTTTATTACCTGCTATTTTTCATCTATTTTCTAGCACAGTTTTTCTTTGTTGCCGCATTTCGATTATACCTTTCCTCGCAGACAACAAAAAGATTACAAAAGCGATTGATTGGCTACCCAACTCTAATCATTGGTAGCAATCAGAATGCGGTAAATCTCTATTCGCGTTTGGAATCGAAAAAAAGAATTCACGGAAATCACTTTATTGGTTTCGTGGCTGTTAACAATAACATTCGCTTTCTTCTTGAAAAGAACCTTGAGCATTTAGGAAACCACACCGATTTAGAAAATATCATCAACACGTATGGCGTGGAAGAAGTCGTAATTGCGGTCGAATCTTCCGAGCATCATTTACTTCAGCATATTCTCTCCACGCTTGACCTCCTACCCGTTCACATCAAACTTATTCCGGACACTTACGATATTTTGGCGGGGAAAGTTAAAATGGAATCCGTCTCCGAGCCCCTGGTGGAGATACCAACCGACCCCATGCCTTACGGACAAAAAATTATCAAGCGAGGGGTTGACATCTTTGTGTCTACTCTCTTTATTTTGATCTTTTCACCCTTGTTGTTGTTTGTTGCACTAATGGTTAGACGATCTTCACCTGGCCCAATCTTCTTCAAACAAGAACGCATTGGACAATTTGGGATTCCCTTCCACATCATCAAATTTCGCTCAATGTACGTCGACGCAGAAAAAGACGGTCCGGCACTCAGTAGCGATGAAGATCCGCGAATCACGCCTTGGGGTAGAATTATGCGCAAATATCGCTTGGATGAATTGCCACAATTCTGGAATGTTCTGCGCGGTGAAATGAGTATTGTTGGACCGCGACCAGAGAGAGAGTACTTCGCAAAACAAATCATTGAGCAAGCGCCTTATTATCGTCAACTGTACCGTGTTCAGCCGGGTATAACCTCCTGGGGTATGGTTAAATTTGGCTATGCTGAAAATGTTGATGAGATGGTTGAGCGTCTTAAATACGACTTGATTTACTTGGAAAATATGAATTTGCTCAACGACCTAAAAATCCTTATCTACACGGTTTTAATTGTCGCTCAAGGGCGCGGTAAATAGCCTTTTTTTCGTATATTTGGAACGCAATTAAATGCTTGAAAAATGCGGCTACTCGCACTCTTTGTTTTTTTGATTACCGCCTGCAGCACACCCGATGAATCTAATGTCCAGTGGGAAGTGCCTCATCATGGTTTTCCTCCAGTACCCTTTCCCGAAAACAACCCGATGGAACCTCTTCGCGTCGCCTTGGGTGAGAAACTCTTTTTTGACCCCATGCTCTCCAGAGACAAAAGCATTTCCTGCGCGAGCTGTCACCTACCCGAAAAAGCCTTTACCGATGGCCGTCCGGTAGCCATTGGCGTAGAAGGTAGAAAAGGAACTCGAAATTCTCCCACAATACTCAACGTAGCCTATCACCCATACTTCTTCTTGGAGGGCGGCAATCCAATATTGGAAACCCAAATGCTGGGACCTTTGGAAACGCATGAAGAAATGGATTTTAGCATCGCTGAATTAATTCCTCGACTGGAAAATGATGAGGAATACGCTCGTCTGTTTAACCAAACCTTCCCCGATAAAGGCATTCATCCTTTTAGTATTGCGGCATCCATAGCCGCCTACGAACGCTCACTGCTTAGTGGTAATAGTCGATTCGATCGATTCTATTATTTCGGCGAAAATTCTTTAACAAACAGCGAAATGCGGGGATGGGAACTCTTTCAAAAATTTTGTGTATCGTGCCATACCGGGCCAATGCTCAGCGATTTTGGGTTTGAAAATGTGGGATTATATCAGGAGTACCAAGACCTTGGACGTATGAGGGTTACCCGCGATAGCGCAGACTTAGGAAAAGTAAAAACCCCTTCCCTGAGAAATGTCGCACTCACCGCTCCATACATGCACGACGGGAGTATGTCAAGCTTACGCGAAGTTGTTGAGCACTACAATCGCGGTGGATTTAATCACCCTAACAAAAGCCCCCTTATTCGTCCACTCAATCTCGATGAAGCAGATAAAAAAGCATTGGAGGACTTTCTCCACACGCTAAGTGATCGAGATTTTCTTTAAACAATTCATAGCTTAAAAAATGTCGTGTTCGTGCCCATAAGAAAAGGGAATTACTTACCTTTGGCCGACTAAAAATCGACGATAAAATTTCTCAATATGAAGATTGCCTACGGCTGGTTAAAAGACTACTACCCCACTGATTTAAGCATTGAAGAAGCTGCCGAAATTTTGACCGATATTGGCTTGGAAGTCGAGGGATCTGAGCGTGTTAGCTCCATCCCCGGTGAGCTCCAAGGAATTGTTGTTGGCAAAGTAACATCTTGTGGAAAACACCCCAACGCCGATCGTTTATCCGTAACCACGGTGGATGTAGGCGAAACGGAAGAATACCAAATCGTCTGTGGAGCTCCTAACGTAGCTGCAGGACAATACGTCCTGGTAGCACTTCCGGGAGCAACACTCTACCCCAGCAAGGGTGAGCCTTTTACCATCAAAAAGGGTAAGATTCGCGGCGAAGTTTCCAACGGTATGATATGTGCCGAAGATGAATTAGGACTCGGTGAATCGCACGATGGAATTTTAGTCCTCGATAAAGAATACGCACCTGGAACTCCCGCATCCAGCGTCTATAAAGTATATGCCGACGAGGTTCTCGAAATTGGTCTAACCCCCAACCGCTCCGACGCCATGTGTCACTATGGTGTAGCTCGTGATCTGAACGCTGCTCTTCGGTCGAGAAACAAAAAACATGCTGCCTTGCAACTCCCTTCCGTTTCGGGGTTCGTTGTTAAAGATACCAGTAAATCCGTCAAAATAAGTATTCAAGACTCCAATCGTTGCTTGCGCTATGCGGGCATACGTATCCAAGGGGTGAAAAATGGAGTTTCCCCAGCCTGGATTCAAGCCCGCCTAAAGTCTATCGGCTTACGTCCAATAAACCTTATTGTTGATGTCACCAATTATGTACTTCACGAAACTGGCCATCCACTACACGCTTTTGACGCAGATAAAATATCGGGTAACCATATCATCATTAAGACTTTAGAAGAAGGCACCGAACTTGTTACTTTAGATGGAGTTTCGAGAAAATTAAGTGCTGAGGACCTTTGCATTTGCGACGAACAAGGTCCGCTTGTACTCGCTGGAGTTTTTGGAGGTGAACGCGCTGAAGTAAGCAGCGAAACCCAAAGTATTTTTCTAGAAAGCGCCTTATTTGACCCCGTTAGCATTCGTAAATCGGCTCGTAGACACGGACTTTCTACCGATGCCAGCTTTAGATATGAACGTGGTGTAGATCCAGAAATGAGTATCTACGCACTCAAAAGAGCTGCTCTTCTGATTACTAGTTTAACGGGAGGACATGCGACAATGGAAATCAATGATGTCTACCCCAAAGCCGTTGAACCACACGAGGTGAAACTACGCATCGATCGAGTACAAAAACTGATCGGAAAAAAGATTCCCGCCACAACCATCAAGGAGATTTTGAGTAACTTGGAAATTAAAATCCGTAGTGACCTCGAAAACACCCTAGTATTGCAGGTTCCCGCCTACCGTGCAGACGTAACCAGAGAAGCGGATTTGATTGAAGAAGTTCTGAGAATATACGGCTTTAATAATGTAGAAGTTCCTGGCAGCATG
This sequence comes from Flavobacteriales bacterium, assembly GCA_007693635.1. Classification (GTDB taxonomy): domain Bacteria; phylum Bacteroidota; class Bacteroidia; order Flavobacteriales; family Schleiferiaceae; genus CSBr16-58. Next base: position 5,387 of record REDE01000091.1, read on the forward strand.
AAAATTGTTCCGAATGCATTTAAAATCAGCCTGAACGAACAGAAACAGCGCCAAACCGGACTCCAACTCACGGGCATGGGATTTCACGAGTGCTTGAACAACGCCTTGACGCATAGAAAATTTGCGGTGGATGAAACCAAAGCAGTGGAAATGCTTAATCCACTAAGTCAAGACTTGGGAATTTTACGCCAAAGTCTTATCCCGGGATTATCGGCAAACGCAGCTTTTAACATTCACCGTAGAAACTCCTTGCTGCGGCTCTTTGAATGGGGTAAGAAATACGAAAAACTCAAGCCTGGTCAATACCGTGAAACCAACCTTCTCAGCTTACTAATCAGCGGTAAAACCCAGAAGGAAAATTGGCTATTCGAAGCACAAAATTCAAGTTTTCACAGTTTGAGCGGTGACGTACACCGACTCTTTAAAATGTGGGATATTGAAGTGACAAACTACACGGATTATTTAAGTCCACTTATGGAAAATGCTATTGCTTGGTATAGTGGCAGTACGCTTTTGGGGTACGGCGGTTCCATTTCCAGCTCACTATCAAAAAGTTTGGAAGTCGATCAACCGGTATTCGTTGCCGAACTCTACTGGGATAGTATTCTTGAGTTGCTGCGAAACCGTGCAGTTACATTCAAAGAAATCCCTAAGTTCCCCGCCGTACGTCGTGATTTGGCTCTTTTACTCGATGAGAATGTGCAGTACCAAAGTCTTGAAAAAGCGGCAAAAGATGCGGAGAGGAAACTCCTGCGCGAGGTTAATTTATTTGACGTTTATCAAGGCAAAGGAATTGAGCAAGGTAAAAAGTCGTATGCCCTGTCGTTTATTTTACAAGACAATCAAAAAACCCTTACGGATAAGCAAGTCGACAAGACTATAGAGCGTATTTTGAATAAAATAACGGAAGCTACTGGGGCCGTACTGAGAACATAATGCTGTTAACGGTGTTCTAGCCTCATGCTAAAAATTGCTTTTGATCCTATATACGAACATCCGCTACCGGAGGGCCACCGTTTCCCAATGGCCAAATACGGCTTGCTGCCCAAACAGCTCGTTTACGAAGGAACGGCTGAGGACGCTAACTTCTTTATTCCTGCGGTAGCTACTGAGGAGGACATACTGCGTGTTCACAATAAGGAATATTGGCGGAAATTAAGGCAATTAGGTCTTTCTCGAAGTGAAGAACGCCGTTCTGGCTTTCCTTTGTCGGCGCCTTTAGTTCAAAGGGAAATTACCATAGCTGGAGGAACCATTCAGAATACGGAATACGCAATTAAGTATGGATGTTCCATGAATATTGCCGGAGGTACACATCATGCTTTTGCCGATCGTGCAGAGGGCTTTTGTCTGCTCAATGACATAGCAATTGCCGCTGCACACGCCATACACGAGCGGGGATTAAAGCGTATTTTGGTGGTGGATTTAGATGTTCATCAAGGGAATGGTACAGCTGCAATATTCGCCAACGAAAATCGTGTGTTTACTCTAAGCATGCATGGGGCCAACAATTATCCACTCCATAAGGAGGAATCGGACCTAGATATTCCCCTACCCGATCATACCGGTGATGAACAATACTTAGATCTGCTGGAAAATCACTTACGCAGAACCATTCGAAACTTCGACCCTCAATTCATCTATTTTCAATCGGGTGTTGATGTTTTGGAAAGTGATAAATTGGGGCGATTGAGTTTGAGTATAGAAGGCTGCAGAGAGCGTGATCGCATTGTTTTTGAATTTGCACGCAAACACGAAATACCAGTCGCTGTAAGTATGGGAGGCGGCTATAGCGAGCGCTTGGCCGATATCGTAAATGCACACGCAAATACATATAGAGAAGCGCTGCGCAACCTGTAGTGCACAGCGCCTCTAATGCTAAAATTACAGTTGACGCAAGGTCTCTAAAGTCAATTGCCAAAACTTTTGTACGGAGGATATGGAAACCCTTTCATCGGGTGAATGCGCGCCTTTAATTGTTGGTCCATAGGAGATCATTTCCATCCCTGGACAACGCTCGCCGATGATGCCACATTCCAAACCTGCATGGCAGATGGTTACTCGCGGACTTTCGCCAAAAAGGCTTGAGTATGTCGCATGCATCAAATCCACAATCTTAGAATTCGTGGCCGGCTGCCAACCGGGATAGTGACCCGTATGGACTACTTTCGCTCCGATGGCGGCAAAGGATGCTCCCACCGCTTTCCCCGCCAAGTCACGAGATGAGTCGATCGATGAACGCTGCAGACTCAAAGTTCTGAAAAGCCCATCAGACAACTCAATTCTGGCTAAGTTTGAAGAGGTTTCAACCAAACCTGGCGCGGCGCTGCTCATGCGAAAGATTCCGTTCGGACATCCGGCAATGCTCTGCAGGATACGAATGGATTGCGTTTCATTGGCCGACTGCACCATTTTTTTTACCTCTATTTTTTCAATGAAAAAGTCCATTCTGGGATCGGTAACCGAATATACTTTTTTCAAATCCTCGGCAGCTTCTCGCAACTTTTTCCATTGATTATCATCTTCTGAAGCGGTCCAAATTTCCGCTACAGCCTCTCTAGGAATGGCATTGCGTAAACTACCTCCATCAAAAGAAATCAACCGCATTGAAGCGTTTAACTCAAGAAGTAATTGTGCCAGAAGAATATTCGCATTCCCCAAACCTAGGTGTATTTCCATACCCGAGTGACCTCCCTGAAGTCCGCGTAAGCCAAGCTTCCAAACTTGTCCGCTGTTGGGCAAAGAAGCCGTATCGTACGCAAGCTCAGTCGTAGTATCAACCCCTCCAGCGCTGCCAATAGTAAATTCGTCATCCTCTTCGGTATCCATATTGAGCATCAACTTTCCACTCAACAATGACCCGTCTAAGTTCATTGCCCCCGTCATTCCAGCTTCCTCATCAACAGTGAAAAGTGCTTCTATAGGTGGATGTGCGATATCCGTCGATGCCAATAACGCCAACATAGTAGCCACGGCAATACCGTTATCTGCTCCCAAAGTCGTTCCTCGCGCCCGGACCCAATCCCCATCAATATGCATCTGAATACCCATCGTATCAAAATCAAAGGAAGTATCTGCATTCTTTTGATGCACCATATCCACATGACCTTGTAATACCACCGCGGGATTGTCCTCCTTGCCTTGCGTTCCAGCTTTATAAATTACCAAATTCCCGATGGCGTCTTGAGCATACCTTAGTTGGTGTTCTTCAGCGAAGGATTTTAGCCATTGTAAAACTGCTTCCTCCTTTTTAGACGCACGAGGAATGGCATTTAACTGTGAAAAATAAGACCAAAGTGATTCGGGTTGTAAATGCGATATTGACATTGTATTGCGTTGAAAGTTTAAAAAAGTTGGGCGGCTATGTTGCGAATATTTTCGCTTCGACCCATTGAATAAAAGTGTAGAGCAGGCACACCGGCAGCAAGAAGTTCACGTCCTTGTTCTATTGCCCATTCGATTCCAATTTGACGAACAGATTCGTTGGATTTACTCTTTAGGACTTCCAAGGCGAGCGCATCGGGTAAATCCACATGAAACATCGTAGGCAAAATGCTCAATTGACGTTTGCTGGCAAAAGGCTTGATTCCCGGGATAATTGGCACGTTAATTCCGGCATCACGGCATTTTTCTACATACGAAAAATAACTTGCGTTATCGAAAAACATTTGTGTAACCACGTAATCAGCACCCGCATCAACTTTTGCCTTTAGATTTTGAATATCGATATTCAAACTAGGGGCTTCAAAATGCTTCTCCGGATATCCAGCTACGCCGACACAAAAATTTGTAGCGTGTTTGTTCTCTAATTCCTCATCGATGTATATGCCGTTGTTGAGATCGGTAATTTGCTTCACCAAATCCACCGCAAAGGCGTTTCCGTATGGCTCAGGCATAAAGTGTCTTTGTCCCTTTACAGAATCACCTCGCAGCGCTAAAACATTGCGAATCCCCAAAAAATCTAGTTCGATAAGTGCGTTTTCAGTATCCTCTCTTGAAAACCCCCCGCACAACAAGTGAGGAACAGTCTCAACTTTGTAACGGGCTGAAATAGCAGCACAAAGTCCAATTGTTCCTGGACGCTTTCGAATGATTTTTTTTCGCAACAATCCATTGCCCGCGGGCTTTAAAACTATTTCCTCGCGATGATACGTAACATTGATATAGGCCGGATCAAATTCCATCAATGGGTCTACGTTCTCGTATACACTATTGATCGTATCGCCCTTTAGAGGTGGTAAGATTTCAAATGAGAAGAGGGTTTTACCCTCCGATTTATTTAGTTTTTCGATGATTGTCATGGAAAATTTGCTTAAAAAATAGTAACCAACTTCATAACCATAATTCTACGACAAAGGTCGAAAACAAAACACACTTTTCCTAAGAAATTTAGAACAATCCAATGGATTACCCTACCTTTGTGGCTACACCTTAAAATATCATATCTTATGTCAAAAGGCACCTTTAAACTCCCTCCAATCGACAATGAACCCATCCGTTCGTACGCCCCAGGAACGACCGACCGTGAGGGATTACAGAAAACATACGACGCCATGTGGCGTGAACAACTCGATATTCCCATGTTTATCAACGGTGAGGAAGTCCGCACGGGTGATACCCAACGCGTAATTCCTCCGCACGACCATAAGCACAATGTAGGTCAGTATCATCTTGGTACAGATGAACACGTGAACCAGGCGATTAAAACCGCACTCGATGCCAAAGAAGAATGGGCGAATATGTCGGTGCAAAATCGTGCCGCCATTTTCCTGAAGGCAGCAGACTTGATCGCTGGCCCCTACCGCAATAAAATCAACGCGGCGACTATGATTAACCAATCAAAAACCGCCTTTCAAACGGAAATCGATGCCGCCTGCGAGCTCATCGACTTCTTGCGATTCAACGTAAAATACATGTACGAAATCCTAGAGGAACAACCGAGTTCTTCTACTGGAGTATGGAACAGAATGGAGTATCGTCCCTTAGAGGGCTTTGTATTCGCCATTTCTCCGTTTAACTTCACCGCCATCGCCGGGAATCTCCCGTCATCTGCAGCACTAATGGGTAATGTAGTGGTTTGGAAACCTTCTTTCCATCAAGCATACAGCGCACACATTGTGATGGAAGTTTTCCGCAAAGCCGGTCTACCCAAAGGAGTAATCAACATGATCTTTACCGATCCTCAAGAAACTGCCGACATCGTCTTCGCACACCCAGATTTTGCCGGTGTACACTTTACCGGAAGCACCGACGTGTTCAAAAAAATATGGCAAACCATCGGATCCAACATTTTTAAATACAAAACCTATCCGCGAATTGTCGGCGAAACTGGAGGTAAAGACTTCGTCTGGATGTACCCTGAAGCCCCTGCACTAGAAGTCGCAACGGCTCTTAACCGCGGAGCATTTGAATTCCAAGGTCAAAAGTGCTCGGCTGCATCGCGCGCCTACATCCCCGAAAGTCGTTGGAATGAAGTGAAAACTCACTTGGTGAATCAACTTAAATCCATTCAAATGGGATCGCCCCGCGATTTCAACAATTTCATGACGGCCGTAATTCACGAAGCCTCTTTTGATAAGTTGAAATCCTATATCGATCGCGCTAAACAAAGCGATGAAGCGGAGATTGTATTTGGTGGAAACTGCGACAAATCTAAGGGGTACTTTATCGAACCTACAGTCATCCTCACTTCCAATCCGCACTACGAGACTATGGAAGAGGAACTCTTTGGTCCGGTACTCACCATCTATGTGTATCCCGATAACGAATGGAAAGAGTCTCTGAAATTGGTTGATCAAACCAGTATCTACGCGCTTACAGGCGCTATTTTCTCGGATGATCGTTATGTGGTTGAATACGCAACGAAAGCCCTTGAAAACGCCGCCGGTAATTTCTACGTCAACGATAAACCAACGGGCGCAGTTGTGAATCAACAGCCGTTTGGTGGAGCTCGTGGCTCGGGAACCAACGACAAAGCGGGTTCGAAATGGAATCTTCTGCGTTGGATTAGCCCGAGGACGATTAAGGAGACTTTGGTGCCGCCTACGGATTATCGTTACCCCTTCATGGACTAATATATTGGCTGTTTAGAAAGTCCGGGAGCTTCGTTATGCTCAATGTCAAATTCAGTCATTTACTTTAGTAAACTCCTGAATTTTCCCCCGATAGCTATCGGGGTCGCATGCCTCGCTCGCGGACTTTTAGTTTTGCAGACAAAGACTGTAAGGCTGGATTCTCTAAAAATTTAACCAAAGCAAAATCAGGTCATTTAGTACGCTAAATGCCTGATTTTTAGTTTTTAGACAGAAAAAGCACAAGGCTGTAAAGGTCATGGAGTGTTTTTGGGCGCCTAATCGCGCTTTCCGCTGCAAGTCCTCGGCGAAATCCGCCATGTCCGCAACAGCCGGCAAGGAGCTCCTCCGTCGCTCTTGCCCGCTGGCGCACACTGGCGTTTTCGCCTCCGGGCTTTCCGCTACAATCGCGGGCGCGGGCGCTCCGAAATTCACAAGCACTTTTTAAGGTGTTTTTATTCGGTAGACTCAAGGTCTTTCGATGAGCGAAACTTGTTTACAATGAAGCAATAAACAAATCTGCCATAGCATCATCAACGTGTTCCATGACAACAATTTTATGCCATTTCGGGTGCTCATGATCATCGGGAACTAAATGAAAGCGATGGATGATTTCCTCCGATAGTTGACCGCTGCGAATGGTGATTATATTACTGCCTTTTTCCTGAAAAAAAGAAATACCACGTTCTTGCAAAGCTGCCGCAATTCGATCGGCTCTTTTACACAAGCGCCGGATTTTATCTTGCCAGCCAATAGGTCCGTAAGTTGTGAGAATCATCCATATAGCGACTGCATTTGCACCGGAACGACTACCTATAAGCGTGGCATCTAAACCTTTGACGTACGAAGCCTCCGAGCTACGAACGTACTTCATCCAACCCTTGCGAATGAGAAAAACCCCAGTACCGTAAGGTGCTTGTACCATTTTATGCGCGTCCAGCGTGATTGAGCTTACCTCAGGATTGGAAAAATCCAAATCGGTTGACTCCCCCGTAAATGGATACACAAATCCGCCATAAGCCCCGTCGACGTGAATAAAATACGGAATGGCTCGTTTCTTAAGTTCGATTGTGTAGTCTGATGTTCGGTCAACACTTCCAAACATGGTCGTCATCATATTAGCAATTACAACAACAAATCGCACTCCTTCACTTTGCGCTTTCTCAAGTACCCGCTGCAAATCGTTTTGATCGATTTTACGTGAATTGTCATCTACAGCTATTCTAAAAAAGCGAATATTTAAAACATTCGCCGCTTTGGCCGCCGAATAGTGGTTATCGGCGGAACACAGAATGGCTATTTCCTCGGCCTTTGCCCCCATTTCTTGCTGGAAATAATTGCGATAAATCCAAGCAGCTTGAATGTTGGCCTCCGTTCCGCCACTTGCAACATACCCATCGATGGCGTCTTTCTCCCCGTTTAATATGTCGCGTGAACAAATATCCAAAACCTCCCGCTCAATTTCTTGTGTGCCCGCAAAAAAAGGCTCCGATTCCTCACTAAAAGTGTGACATCCAATATGATTTGGATTAAGAATCATGGAACTAAGAAACGGTGCGTCTTTTAAAAAGGGTGCATCTTGATAAAAAACTCGAGGATCTAGGTTAGAACCCGGTATTCCCATAACATTACCTTCCCTTAGTGGTAGATTTTTTTCCAAAGCACTAAAAACTCTGGTTTTTATCGTTTCTTTATCGAGATGTTGCCAAACTTCTGCCTGCTTCATTTGTTTTTTTTGCAAAGGTGTAACTTATGAATAAATCAAAAAGTGACCTTGCGCATAAAACCTTATATTGTGCTATTTTTGCCGCTATGGAATGGAATAAAATTCTCGATAAGCTCAATGAGCGAACCGCAAACACACTGATGCATACTTTAAACATTACCTATACCAATATCGGTGATGGATTTTTGGAGGCCACCATGCCCGTAGATGCGCGTGTACATCAACCTTACGGATATCTTCACGGAGGAGCTTCAATGGCTCTTGCCGAGTCGGTAGGAAGTGCCGCCTCCCACATTTTCGCTGGAAAAGACACGAAGGTGTTGGGTTTGGAATTTAGCGCTAATCATTTAAAAACCATGCAATCAGGTGTGGTTACGGCTCGTGCTGAAGCGGTACATCTCGGAAGAAGTACGCATTTGTGGCAAATCCGCGTTACTGACGAGGAAGGAAATCTGATTAGTTTGTGTAAAATTACCAACATCGTATTGAGCCATTCATGAGTTCTAAAGAGGCTTACCTGGCTTGTCGGTTTCCCGATGCTGAAAAACCGAGCTACTATCGTTGCTTATCTTCTTCCGAGGAAATGGCTTCTATGGTATGGGCTACCTTTTCCGGCGACCGCAAGTTTTTTACACGTGAGGAGATTCGTGAAAATGATTTTCCTGAGATCGATTTATCGGAATTTAATTCTGATAATCAGGCGGTAGAAAAAGAACAATACACCGAGTTGGTGCAAAATGCGGTTGCTTTTATTCGCAATACGAGTCTGGAAAAAGTAGTTGTTTCCAGGAGTAAATTGATCAAAATAGACCAAAACTTTGGGGTTAAAAAGTTTTTTGATACGCTCTGCCAGTCATTCCCCTCGGCCTTTGTCTACCTACTGTCTTACGAAAATGAATGTTGGCTAGGTGCTTCGCCCGAACTTTTATTGCAACATAAAAACGATAAACTCCATACAGTGAGTCTTGCCGGAACGCGTTGGAGTGGCGAAAGCAGTCCTTGGACAGCCAAGGAAAATGAAGAGCAGGCTTGGGTGACTCGCTATCTGCTGGAGAATCTGCTTTCAATAGGCGCCGGAAAAATTCAAATAAAGGGTCCCTACACTAGAAAGGCTGGACATCTCGAGCATTTATGTACCGATATTTCTGCATCGCAACCCAAACGCGGAGATATTTTCGGTTGGGCCAATGCCCTACACCCCACTCCCGCTGTATGCGGCTATCCTCCAAAAACCGCAATGAAATTTATTTTGGAAAACGAAACCTACAACCGGAGTTACTATGCCGGCTATCTTGGTTTGGCGAATGATGGTGGCAGTCATTTTTTTGTGAATCTACGCTGCATGAAGGTTTTTAAAAACGTAGCCTTACTTTTTGCCGGTGGTGGGATTACCATTGATTCTGATCCTGAAAAGGAATGGGAAGAAACTGAAGAGAAAATGCGCGTATTGCGAAGTTTAATCTCCTGATGAATGAATAATTTCCAAAGGGCTTTCTCGATATTATCGTATCTACAGGATGCCGGTGTACGCCATATGGTGCTCTCTCCGGGTTCGAGGAATGCGCCTATCATGATTGCGCTGAAGCACTTCCCTAACATCAAGGTTCACCTTCAGCCGGATGAACGCTCGGCGGCATACATCGCGATGGGAATTAGTCTGATGACGCAACAACACGCCGTTTGCTGCTGTACTTCGGGAACTGCCGTTGCAAATTATTACCCCGCAATTATCGAAAGCTATTATCTGCAAGCAAAACTCATTTGCTTAACCGCTGATCGGCCGGCTAAAGCAGTTGATAACCGAATGGGACAAACAATTCGACAAAATGGGATTTTTGGAACCTATGCCGAAACCTACAATATTGAGGAAAATGAATTGGTGGATGCGGAGAAAATAGCGCAGGTCTTGGGTCGCAATCAACCTGCTCATATAAATATCGCTTTTGAAGAACCCTTGTACCTAGATGATGCCGCACCGATAAACATTCCTAAGCTCCCTGCTGAAGATTCAGGCGATTGTCTAGCGCAGTTCGAACAGGCTTCTTTTATTCTAAGTCAATGTACAAGACCTTTGGTGCTTATCGGACAAATGGAAACCAACGCGGAGTTATCGAAGGAAATTGAACAGTGGATTGGCTTGGGCGTTGAAGTGGCCGGTGAGCCGCTCTGTAATATACCCGGCGTTATTTCGCATCTTGATTTGTTTTTACAAAAAAACCAGCCTTACTGGGACTGCGTAATAAGTATTGGACGCGACTGGGTTTCTAAGCGTATAAAACAAGCTTTCGACTGCCCCATCATTCATATTGAGAAAGGACTGCACGCACCGCAACAATTCGGTAAAATTTCGGCGCACCTTAGTTGCAGCGCAGTAGTTGGATTGCAACAACTAAGGACGAAGATTGGAACGCTACGTGCTGAGAATAGGCTCGGTATTTGGAATGCACAGGTACAAAGTGCTCTGAATGCTCAAAAGAAAGATTGGAGTGACTTCACGGCTATTCAGCATTTGATAAACGCTATACCTGCAAACTCCATCGTACACTTAGGTAACAGTTCGGCGGTTCGGTACGCCATGTTATTCCCAAGGATGGATGTAGAGTGGTTTTCTAATCGGGGGACTGCAGGAATAGACGGCTCGCTGTCCACTGCCATTGGTCAAGCCCTGAGCACCAACAAACAGGTCTATTGTCTCTTAGGCGATATCTCATTGTTTTACGACAGCAATGCCCTTTGGGTAAAGCCCGAGAACCTCTGTGTTTTGGTTATTAACAATGCCATAGGTCACATATTTGAGCTTATCGCCGGACCTGAGCAGCAACCACACATTGCGGAATGGCAACAAAGTCCGCACAGCTTAAATCTGGCCGCTTTGAGTCAGGCCTTTGGTTGGAGACATTTCGTAGCAAATAACCCGGAGGAAATCACCGCAGCACTCACGCAGAGCGTCAAAGGACCCAAAGTGATAGAAATTATCACGCGCGATTGCCGGAACGCCGAAATTTTCAAGGAGGTAATACGCGAGATTTCCAAGCATTAAACGCTCTACTCCTCGTCGAAATCCAATGCTACCCCGTTGATGCAATAGCGCATACCGGTAGTTTCTCTTGGTCCATCGGGGAAGACATGCCCTAGGTGACCACCACAGGAAGCACAAAGAATTTCGGTACGAATCATACCATGACTGTAGTCGGGCTTTTCAACCACGCTCCCCTCTTCAATAGGTCGGTCAAAGCTTGGCCATCCGCAGTGGGCGTCGAATTTATGATCACTAGAAAAAAGAGGGGTTTTACACCCGGCACAACTGTAGACGCCGTCTTTGTAGTTCATGTTGAACGGACTTGTATGTGGTCTTTCCGTTCCTTTCAATCGCAAAATGCGATATTGGTCGTCATTGAGAATGCTTTTCCATTCTTCTTCAGTTTTTTTCACGGGAAAATCTTGATTCATAGCCTGATCCTTGTTATTAGATTGACACCAAGTTAGTAACGGCAAAAAGCCGAGAATTAAGCAAAGAGAAATCGTTCTCATATCTAAAATAGTGTTAGAAAATTACAGCACATTTTAGGAGAAACTACACTTCGCAACGTCCAACTGGAAGCCATTCCGTTTATCAAACCAAAGCTTTAGTCCTTACTGGTAGTGTTATCCGGAGTGTTATTCTCAGCATTTGGTTTAGGCTTATTCGGGCGACGGCGTTTGACCGGGCGCTTTTTTTGCTGAACAGGCTTATCCGAAACCTCAGTGGGCACTTCCGCGTTTTGAACAATCTTGTTGGACTCAGCACTCGGATTGATTGGCTTTTTGCGTGCAGGTCTCCTGCGTTTATTAACCCTTTTCACCTCGGTATTGTTTCCGTCTTCGGCATTAACTTTCGGTGTATTTGGTTTACTGGCATTTTGCGCAGATTGCTCTTTAGAATTATTTTGAGTAGCCTGATTATCGGCACGATTCTTAGTTCTGGGTGCTGGCGCTGGTCGTTTTCCAAAAAAGTCTGCGACCAAAGCCAGAGTATCCTTCGCCATTAAAATTCTTCTATGACCTTGGCGTTTTGTGGTAAACAATCGTGCGTTTTTCCAAGCATCCTTAAGCATTTTTGCTTCCTCAACAGAGACGTCATGATCGTGGATATCGTGGACGATAAGTCCCTTAGCGCGAATAGTCTCTGCTTGCGTATGGCCACCAAAAGCTTCAATGGGAACCTTGTAGGTTTCTACCAAGTGGTTGATGAGTCCTTTCTCGGTTTTTTTACCCGCACGAATTCGTTTTGAGAAGTCCTTAATTACATTTTCAATGGAGCATGGAGCTGCAATCGTCACAATTTTCTCCACCCCGAAACCCTTATTATAAGCGTTCAAGATCGCCAATCCCCCGAGTGAATGGCCCACAGCACCGTAAAACGGTCCGTAGGTCATATTTACCCTTTCAATGGCTTCAACGAACTCCAACATATGCGTTTGCTTGGCACCCGTATTCTCTCCGTGCGCCGGAGCGTCGATGGCGTAAACATGAAATCCTCTGGATACCAAAAAATTACGCAATTTAAAAAATTGAGTTGCTCTACCCGACCAGCCGTGAACCAGCAAGATCTTTTTACCGTTTTCCTTGCCCCAGCTATAGACCGTAATACGTTTTTTTGCAATCATCAATTCATTGCGTTTAGCCTGCTCAAAAGCCTTTTGCTCGCGGGCGGGTCGCGGGAAACGTATCGGGGTGAAGAAAAAGTATTTAGCAAGTTTGAGCGCCAAAGAAGGGAAAAAAGTTTCACAAAAACGCAGCGCTGCTACAACGTAAAAAGGAGGCGATAAGTCAATAGGTTTTTCTTTACTTGACATAATGTAACAATGAGATTAAAAAGTATTCTTGATGAGTTCGTAGCCGCCATAAAAAATGAATAACCAAACGAGGCCTTTCCCTAGGAAGAATAAGAATAAGAGTATGGCGGCTTTTGGACCCAACTTAAGAAACAGTCCTTTCCAACCTTCTTCTTTCAATACAGCGCGGTAAAATGTCATTCCGCGACGGGGATTATTATCAGTCATAGTTCTTTCAAAAAAATCGACCGGCTCATAAGCCGGATTCTGTTTCAGCCTTGTCATTTATCTAACGCAGCCTACCCATAGATGTTGTTTGCGAACAAACAACGGAGCGAGCAACTCCATTCATCTACTTATTTGGCCTTGCAGCGCATAAGGTTTACCCTGCCACAAATGTTGCCATTTGCGCGGTGGGCTCTTACCCCACCATTTCACCCTTACCGCAAATCAACACGTTGATTCGTGGCGGTATATTTTCTGCGGCACTTTCTGTCACCCACCGTTATGGCAGTGGGCGCCCCCGTTTTCACAGGGTATACTGCTCTGTGCTGTCCGGACTTTCCTCCCTTTTACAGGCGACAAGTCGGCCGGTCGATGTATTTTCCAACTTGTGCCTATGCGCACAACCGTTGATATTCATCATTTGTTTAGATATCTCTCCGACCTCGAAGAAGAGCTAAAACAATAATAGTTAGACAAATAATAGCAACTACTTGAACCATTTTCTAGGAATCAATTAAATTACCCAAAGATTCTTCGTGAATTTTTTTGTAGGTTGAAACAACGCCCCAATCTTCATCGTCAACGCGAATGGAACCTTTGGTAACGTGACCCAAAAGGTCGAACGATACGCCGTTCAACATCATGTTGTCGATGAAATCTGCTTCTTTATCAGGGTCTACAGTCACAACAACCCTACTCTGACCTTCTCCAAAAAGGAAAGCATCACTGCGGAGTTCGGCCGGCGTAGTGATGTCAAACCCAAGTGAAGATGACATGGCTTTTTCGATGAGTGATGTAAATAATCCACCTTCCGAAACATCATGTGCAGACTTAATCAATTCGGCACGAATGGTCATTTTCAATTGTTCTTGCAACGCATTTTCCGCCTCCAAACTGAAGGATGGAACCGGAGAATTTTCAACGCCGTGGTAGTGTACTAGGTACTGCGATGAGTTGATATCTTCGCGGACTTGACCAACCAAGAAAATCAAATCACCCTTGGCCTTAAACGGAATGGTTGTGATGAATTTTTTATCCTCAATGATTCCAATCATACCAATTGTAGGCGTTGGGAAAACCGGTTCGGTGCGATCTTTTAAAACGGTTTGGTTGTAAAAGCTCACATTACCGCCCGTTACAGGAGTTTTAAACATTTCACAGGCTTTAGTCATACCCTTGATGGCCGAGACAAATTGCCAGTAAACCTCCTTGTTATAAGGATTTCCAAAATTCAAACAGTTGGTTACTGCCGAGGGGATTCCTCCCGAACACACGATATTTCGTGCAGCTTCACTCACCGCAATCATGGTTCCCACCTCTGGATCGGCGTACACGTAACGTGAATTACAGTCTACGGTCATTGCCAATGCACGATTGGTATCCTTGATGTTTACAATTGCGGCATCGGTTGGAGCATTGGTGCTCATATTCACCGTACCAACCATTGAGTCGTACTGTTCAAAGATCACTTTACGCGAAGCGAGATTTGGCAGTCCTACCATAAATTCCGCCACCTTACGCAAGTCTTTCGGCTCCTCAATATCGTTGATATCAAAGTCCTGAAGATCCTCGTAGTAAGCTGCTTTACGATATTCACGGTAGTATACAGGTGCGCCACCGCCCAAAACCAAAGATTCTGCTGGAGCTTGAGCTATAAGTTGCCCGTCCCAGAAAAACTCCAATTGATCGCCGGCAGTAACTTCACCAATGTGGGCACAATTCAAGTCCCATTTATCAAAAATGGCCTTCATCGACTCTTCTCTTCCCTTTTCCACAACCACAAGCATACGCTCTTGGCTTTCCGAAAGGAGAATTTCCCAAGGTTCCATTTGATCTTGGCGCAAAGGAACTTTCTCGAGATTAATTCGCATACCGCATTTACCGGCTGCACTCATTTCCGCCGTAGAACAAATGATACCGGCTGCACCCATATCTTGCATGCCCACGATAAAACCGGTTCCTGCCAATTCCAAAGTCGCTTCGAGAAGGAGTTTTTCTTGGAAAGGATCACCCACTTGAACGGCGGGAATATCGTTGGCTGAGTCTTCACTTAAGTCTTTCGAGGCAAAAGAAGCCCCGTGAATACCGTCTTTACCTGTAGCCGATCCGACAATGTAAACGGGATTGCCCTCCCCTTTTGCGGTGGCACTAATCATTTTACCAACTTCCATGATACCCGCCGAAAAAGCGTTTACCAGGGGATTTTGGTTGTAACAATCGTCAAAATACACTTCACCGCCAACGGTAGGGATACCAAAGGCATTTCCGTAGTCGCCAATACCTTTTACCACCCCCTTTACGAGCCATTTGGTACGGTCGAGATTGGGGTTTCCAAAACGCAAGGAGTTCAATTGGGCGATCGGACGAGCACCCATTGTAAAAATGTCGCGATTGATACCACCTACTCCGGTGGCTGCACCTTGGTAAGGCTCTAGTGCCGAAGGGTGGTTGTGTGATTCAATTTTAAATGCGCAGGCCAAACCCTCGCCAATATCCACCAAACCCGCATTTTCCTCTCCGGCTTTAACCAGCATATGCGGCCCGTCTTTGGGCAAAGTCTTTAACCAAATAATGGAGTTTTTATACGAGCAGTGTTCACTCCACATAGCGGAGTACATGCAGAGTTCTGTAAAGTTGGGCTCACGACCTAATATTTCGTGAATCTTCAAAAACTCTTCTTCATTAAGGCCTAGCTCTTGCGCTGTAGCCAAATCAATTGTTGGATATGCTGTGTTCATCAAAAAAGCGGTTGATTTATCCGTTATGCCGCAAAAACATTGTCTGATGGTGTATTTTTGCGAACCAAATTATGCGCAAAGGTACAAAGATGAAAGGAGCTTACCCACAACTTTTTTACATAGCTATCACGATTCTTTTGTGGAAAACCACCTGGGCACAAAATACGGTCAATACCAATCAAATTAGCTATGATTTGCGCCTTAGCAGTGCACAGTTTTGGGCCCATCGCGCAGACATGCACATTCCGAATACGCCTTTTTTAAATGTAGATGTGGGTGTTACCTATCACCCCTCCGGCGAAAAGGCTTGGGCCTACAATAATAACCTCCCGCGTGTGGGAATCCGATATGGCTATTTTCACTTCCCCGACGAGGACCTGATGGGACGAGGGCACGCTCTTTATGCCAATTTATCCAAAGATTTGGTTCGTATCGAAAATCACCGAATTTATTATGAACTCGGTATGGGTTTGGGGCTACTTACGCGCATTTATGACCCTGTAGAAAATCCAAAGCAAAACGCCATCAGCTCGCCACTAAATGTCTATGTCGATGCGCGC
>REDE01000031.1 GCA_007693635.1 Flavobacteriales bacterium
GCCCGTCGGTCGTTTAGCTGATTTAGGTAACGCCCACCAAGTGTTCATAGAACCTTCCCTGAGCCCTGAGCCCTGCGCTCTCCGCCACCTAGGTAACGCCCACCAAGTGGTAATCCCCCCAACTACCTAATCAACGTAATGGTTCCTTCTTTCTGAACGGCATTTTCTTGGTTATCGATAACTTGTAACTTATAGACATACACGCCACTAGGTACCGGTGTGCCGTTCAGGGTTCCGTCCCAATGATACTCCGGGTCGTTGGAGGAAAACATGAGCTGCCCCCAGCGATTAAAGATGTGTAGTTCATACGTTTTTACGTTTGAGGCGGCAATTCGGAATAAATCGTTGCGACCGCTGCCATTGGGAATGAATGCATTGGGGACAAATACGTTGGTGACGGGTAACACGAGTATCGGTATAAAGGCAGTGTCGGTGCAGCCATATTCGTTTTCTACCATTAAATACGCTACGTAACGTGCGGAATCTGGTGGGTACTGATAGCGCTGTAATTCCGGAGCGGGGGAAACCATCCATCCATCACCGGTATGCAATTCCGAATAAAGAACGTCGTCGGAAAAACTACTGGTGAATACAATTTCCGTATCGTATACCGATAATTCTCTTTTGCTTACCTGTAAAACGGCTTTCGGACTTGGTTGAATTACGATGGGTTCAATGTCGATGGAGATGGTGTCGACGCAGAAGCTTCGTGTCCTCACTTCAATTCTGGGATTGAAAGTCCCGGGATTTCGATAAATATGAGTGACTCTTGAGGTATTTGCGTAGGTGGTACCATCGCCCATATCCCAGAAAATCTCTATGGGTCCAACGGCAGCAATGGTTGCGCTAAAATTCATGGTAAAAGGCAAACAGCCGAAATCACCGTCGCTCTGCACATCCACCGAAACCCTTGGATGAAGATCCAATTCCTTAACATACGCACTACTGCAGTTGTAGTCTTCGGTAATTAATTCAACGATATATGGATTACCATCGTCGACAAAAACAACTGGTGGCGGCTGACGCCCTGAGAAGGTAGAGGGGGTTGCGTTGCTGCCAAAATTCCACTGAATGCTTGCGTTCGGACTCAAATTACTTCCTTGCAAGTTGAAAACAAGACTTTTATCCAGACACGGACTAGGGCCGTAGGTGAAAAAGTTTTCCACGGAATCTCGGACTTCGTAGAGAGCAATGGCAGTGTCTTCACAGGCTCCCTCGCCGGGGTTGATGATCAGCATAACTTCGTAAACTCCTGTATCGCTGAAGGTATAGGTGGGATTAAACGCCGTTGATGTGTCGTGGGGCGCATTTCCGGGATCATTAAATTTCCAAAATGCCCGCTTCATGCCGGAGCTGAAATGCCGAAAACTGATGGTCCGGCCAATGCAAGTTGCGGAATCGCCCAACTCCGCTTGTGATCGAATTCCCGCCTGCGTTAGTAAAATACAATCTGCTACTACAAACTGCATCTCTCTAACGACGGTGCTAATTAACACTCCGTTTCGGTACTCTTCCACGCACACAGCTACGGTAAATAAACCCGTGATCGGGTTGGGGATTAGGGTAATCGTTCCCGTTTGTGGATTGATGCTAGGAGGTGGAGAGCCCGTTATGGGGACTGTCGCAGAATAGCCGGCAGCATAAGGCGGAAAGGCATAAGGTGGTGGGGTAGGTGGATTAGGAATGATTCCGTTCGGTCCGTTGTTTTGTTGCATGCCAGCTCCCATCAAGGGGTTGCAGAGCGAGAATACCAAGGAATCACCATCGGGATCTACCATGGGGATTTCAATGACCATGGGTTCATTAAAACACAATAATAAGGAAGGAAAACTCAAAAATTGCGGACTTGAATTACAAAATGTGTCGTTTGGCGGAATGCTCGTATGCCAAGTATTACCCGTTGCTCCAGATCCCAAAATGTTTACAATACCGTTATTTCTACAACATCTTTGGTGGGATATGTCGTAGCCGAACGGACTTGGAGGCAGACTAACGGTGTCGATGTATTCCGCGTATTCTACACAAACCGTAGGCGGTGGCGGAGAACATGTATCTGGCACCAGAGGAACGTGCGGATAAAAATTGGTTAGGGGAACGCTGCGAACAACAATCAAACTTGCCCCCGAATAAATTCCGAAAGGCACCACAGGATCAAATGGTGCGGCTCCCGTATTGCAATCGCGGAAAATGGTAAGCTTTAATCGGTATACATTATTACCCAAGCATTCATACGTGAAGTCACCGCCCACTAGGTGAGAGGCGTTGCTTACGGTGATACTTGAAAATGCAAGTAGAAGTATTCCGAATATGCGATGCACGTTTTTTGATTTTGAAGATGCTAAATTACAGAAAAAAATTCAAAACTGCATCTAGTTTTTGAAAAAATTAGTTTAAGCCGTCAATTCATCAAAATACGACAAATTTTGTTTTTTAGTGTATGATTAGCAAGGATTAGAATAAACTCAAAAATATCTGTTTTGTTCTTTGGCGAGCGTGATTTTTCCGGGAAAGCGGATTGATTGCTACAAGTTAAAAAAAATGCTGGATAAAAAGTTTAATGTTGGTATATTCGCACCCTTAAATCAAAATAGAATAAAATATTATGGCCACGTTGGAAAATATCCGTAAACGATCTGGTTTACTTATCATTACAATTGGCGTTGCGATGGCTGCGTTCATTCTAACCGATTTCTTAGGTTCGGGAGAATCCATCCTGAGAGGCAATCAGTTGCAAGTAGGGAAGGTTAATGGCGTTTCAATTGATCTGCCTGAATTCAGTGAGCGTATCGACTTGCAAATCGAAGGCTATAAATCACAAAGTGGTGATTTGGCGTTGCGAAATGTTACGCGCAAGCAGTTTGCTGATGTTGTGTGGGAAGATTTCGTGCGCGACGTACTGTTGGTTGCCAGTTTAGAGCGAATCGGCATTACCGTAAGCGACGATGAATTGTATAATAGAATTAAGAATCACCCTGAAATTCAGCAAGCGCCAGTATTCCGCGACGAATTGAGTAATCAGTTTAGTGAAGCTCGTTTGCAGCAGTATCTGATGGAATTGCAAGACAATCGTTTTGACAATCCTGATGCCGCAAATTTTTGGAACCAGTGGAAAGCTTTTGAAAATCAGTTGCGTGAGGATGCTCTAAATTCTAAATACAACACCGCCATCCGCCTGGGTATGTACATGCCCGAAGCTTTGGCCGAAGTAACCTTTAATCTGGACAACAGCAGTCGTTCTATGGATATTATTCCAATTCTCTACACAGGTATTGAAGACGGTGCTGTTAACGTTACTGAATCGGAACTGAAGGCTTATTACAACAAAAATAAGCGTGACTTCAAGATCGATGAGCCGTATCGTAATTTTGAATTTGTCACGATCACTGTGCAGCCAAGTGCCGCCGATCGTCAGGAAGTTAAGGATGCACTCAATGCTTTCCTCGATGATCAAATCGTATTTAATCAGCGTACGGGCATGAACGATACGATTCCCGCTTTTGCACGTGCTGAAGATGATTCTGCTTATGTAAGTATGCGCAGTGATTTGCCAGTAAACAACCGTTACTTCCGTGAATCAAACGGTTTTAATATTGAGTTTGATTCCTTGATCTTTAACTCAGCCGTAGGAACTGTTTTTGGTCCGTTTGACGATGAAAGTGGTTACATTAAACTGGGTAAAGTTAGTAAAATCGCCAGTCTTCCTGATTCAGTTCAGGCGCGTCACATTCTTATTTCATTTGCCGGTGCCGAGCGCTCAGAGGCTACACGTTCGTTTCCTGAGGCCAAAGAATTGGCAGATAGCATCTTTGAAGTATTGAAGGCTGATATTTCGCAGTTCGATACCTATTCAGCTAGTCTTAACGACGACCCCACTGCCGCAAACAATGGCGGTGATTTGGGTTGGTTTAACGACCGTACCATGACCCCGGCATTTTCAAACTTCTGTTTTGAGAATTCTGTAGGCGAAGTAGGGATCGTTCGTACGGAGTTTGGTTTTCATATTATTGAAATTACCGGTCAAGGCGGTTCTTCTAAGGCGGTACGTGTGGCAACCATTGCCCGTGAACTATTAGCCAGTGAAGCCACTGATAACGATGTGTATCGTCAGATCACCCAAATTGCTGAGGTTGCCAACGATGCAGAGGCCTTCCAACAAGCTGCCGAGGCTGCCGGAGCTCAGATCCGTTCAGCCAATAACGTCCACATTTTCGACGAGAACATCATCGGATTGGGGCCTAACCGCGATATCGTACGTTGGTCTTTTGATAAGGATCGTAAGCCCGGCGACATTCATATCGATCGCACGGCCGACAACTCATACGTAGTGGTGCATTTGACCGATATCGTTGATGGAGAGTTTGAGCCGTTTGAATCGGTTCGTGAGACGATTGAGGACAAAGTCTTTAATCAGAAAAAGGCCGAGTTCATTCGCAAGCAAATCGAAGCAGCAGCCAAAGCTGGCGATATGGATGCAATATCCCAGTCGATGAATGTAGCAATGACTTCCATTCAGCTGACTTTCTCGCAAAACAGCATCGATCGTGCGGGTAATGATCCGCGTGCTGTAGGAGCGATTTTTGGTGTCGGTGAAAATACCGTGCGACTTATTACCGGCGATCGCGCCGTGTACGCTGTTCGTGTTACCGCTAAGGTTAACGCGCCTGAACAAGGAAGTTATATCGACGAGAAAGAAGCTTATCTAAACAATCTTCGTGGTCGTATCGAAAGTTCGGTATTTATCAGCAAAAAAGAAGCGGCTACCATTAAGGACAACCGTCACCGATTCTTTTAGAACTTTAGTTTTTTCAAATTTAAAACCGCCTTTCGCAAGAAGGGCGGTTTTTTTTGCGCCTAATCGCGCTTTCCGCTGCAAGTCCTCGGCTAAAATCGCCGTG
>REDE01000028.1 GCA_007693635.1 Flavobacteriales bacterium
TACTCGGATACGAATCGAAACTTTTTGAATATCGAGCTATCGGGCTTAAAGGTAACTAAGGTTCCTCGACGTGCCGTAGAATCCGTTACCGGCTGATCTTCAATGAGCTGACCTTTTTCAAAAATCGCCACTTTGGATTGACCGTCTCGAACACTTTGGATTTTAAAAAAATCCGACAGAGCATTTACCGCTTTGGTACCCACACCATTCAATCCAACCGACTTTTTAAAAGCTTGTGAATCGTATTTGGCCCCTGTGTTTATCTTACTCACACAGTCGATCACCTTTCCCAGTGGAATACCACGACCATAATCACGAATGCTTACCTCATCTTCCGAAACTTTCACCTCAATGGTTTTGCCCGTACCCATAACAAATTCATCGATACTATTGTCGATTACCTCTTTTATGAGAATGTAAATCCCGTCATCGGGCGAACTTCCATCGCCCAACTTACCGATATACATCCCGGGACGCAGTCGGATATGCTCCTTCCAGTCGAGCGAACGAATATTATCTTCGGTGTAATTGATGGTATCTGCCATGTCGGAAATTTTTGGGGTGCTTTTTCAAGCTTTAAAAATACAAAAAAACGAAGGCCTGACAAATGTAAAGCTTTCGTTTTTTTTCACAGGAAATGAACACTGCTACAGTGCCAACATTTCTGAAAATGCCTTTTCGGCCATTTCCACCGTTCGCTCATGGGTAAGCCAGTTTCGCATGTGCTCGCGCGCCTTCTAGCCCATGAGCTTTGTATTTTCGGGATTGGCGTAGCAATCCAAAATTGCACGTGCGAGGGCATCACTATCTTTAATGGGAACCACGCGTCCATTTTCACCATCTTGCACCATGCCCTGATTACCGGCAATATCCGTAATAACCGGACAAATTGCCAAGTGCATTGCCTCTTGAACAGCTTTATTAAGTGCTTCCGTTCTCAGAGATGGCAGTACAGAAACATCGGCTGCCGCTACAAATGAAAGCGCTTCCTTTTGGTAGCCCAAAACATGAATTCTGTTTTTCATAGGGCTGTTGTTAATCATACTCAAAAAAGGTTCTTTATCAAAACCATTTCCTATAAGCATCAGATGCACATCCTCTTTGTGCGCCAAAATATGGGTGGCTGACAAGAGGTATTTCACACCTTTAAATCTTCGAACATTACCCACATACGAAATCAAAAAAGCATTTTCAGGCACCCCAAACTCGCTGCGTGGCTTAGGCGTAATCCCTTCATACCATTCAGGCTTGTGCCCTTTACGCATCAGAAAGCTTTTTTTCTTTGTGAAAACCATTTGCCTATCTAAATGCGACTGAACACCCTCTTGCAAACAAAGCAAATAATCTACTCTAGGATGAAGGACTTTGAGATAAGATGTAGGATCGTACCAATATACATTACCCACTGTACCGCGATATACAACCACCTTTACAGGATGACCTTTCGCCGCTCGCACCCCATTAATCACCGCCCTATTATTGAATAAAATCATCAAAGGAATATTATGTGTATCCAACACCCGCCGAATGTGAGAAATTTCTCCAGGATCTTTGCGTCCTCCTGGCTTATATATTTCCAAAGGAACGCCTTCATCTTGAAATCTTGAAATCCATGGCGACTGTTCAGGCACCATCAAGAGAAGGTCCCATCCTCTTTTATGAAGTGAAATAAAAATCTCCGCTTCAGGTCGAGCTGAAACGATATTAGCGTAATCACTGATTACGAGTATTTTGTTCATATCAAGTATTTTTCAAGCCTCGGATACAGAAACGACAAAGCTAAAAATTTAGCAATGAATACGTTCTCCGACGCTATATTCGGTTTTGCGCGCGGTGTTACGCAAAATCATTTCGGCAATAAAACCTGCCAAAAAGAGCTGTGTCCCAAGAACCATCGATGTCAAAGCGATATAAAACCAAGGGTTATCGGTGACCAATATGGCCTTGACTCCCTGCGAAAGAGAGTATAGTTTGCCTGCACCAATAAGTAGGGCAGAAAAAAATCCAAAAACAAACATCAGTAAACCCAAGCCTCCAAAGAAGTGCATGGGGCGTTTACTAAATTTTGAAACGAAGGCTAGAGTTACCAGGTCAAGGAATCCGTTGATAAAGCGTTCGAGTCCGAATTTGGTAGTTCCATATTTGCGAGCACGATGTTGCACCACTTTTTCACCAATTTTTGTATAACCCGCATTGCGTGCCAAGAAGGGAATGTAGCGGTGAAGCTCTCCGTAAACTTCAATATTCTTTACCAACTCGAGTCGATAGGCTTTTAAACCACAGTTGAAGTCGTGCAAATGAATCCCGGAAATCTTCCGTGTAGCCCAGTTGAACAACTTGGTAGGAATGGTTTTCGAGATCGGATCATAGCGCTTTTTCTTCCAGCCGGAAATAAGGTCATAGCCTTCATCAACAACCATTCTGCGCAGGTCGGGGATTTCATCCGGACTGTCTTGCAAATCTGCATCCATTGTAATCACAACCTCCCCAGTGGCCACTCCAAACCCCACTTGCAAGGCGGCACTTTTGCCATGATTGCGCCGAAAGCGAACTGCCTTCACGTTTGCATCCTCAAGAGAAATGCCTTCAATCACCTTCCATGAGGAGTCTGTACTTCCGTCATCGACAAAAACCACTTCGATTTTTAATGCATTTGCCTCAGCTACCCGAAGAATCCAAGCATGTAATTCCGGAAGCGACTCTTCTTCGTTAAACAAAGGGATAACTACACTTACGTCAAATTTTTGCATAAATTTACTCGTAAATAACCGGCTTATTTTTCTTCAAGAAAGCAGCAAGAACTGCGGAAATAGCCGCGGAAAATAGCAATCCACTAAAAAACCCACGAACTTGGTTTCTCACAGCAAATTGATTGGTAGTGCTGAGCCCTTCCACCATTTTCTCTAAATCCGAATCAGAAGCCCCAAAACGTTCAGCCATACTTACCGACTTCTCAAGAACTATATCTCCTACGGCAATAGCAGCATCAGGATCAAGAATGTTAAAAATAAAAATCACCACTACAGTTCCTATGAGGGAAGCAATGACGTTGGCAACGAAAGCGGTGGTAAAAGCATCTTTAAACTCAATGAAGCCATCCATTTGCTCACGAACGCTTCGGATAGCCATCACCAACAATACGACATTCACCACAAAGAGGACGGATGTTACCGCCAAACTTGCAAACCACTCAAGATAAAACATGTAAGCCAGAAGATAAAACACAATAGAAACGGAGGCCATAGCCAAGCCCCACTTGGAAGCTTCCTGTTTGACAATAGGGTTCATAGACGAATTATATAATGAAGTTTTTTAGGGATTTTTCAACTTGACAAAACTACACATATTTTTCCATTGAATAGCTTACAAATTATTGTCTATTTCAACAGGTATTATCTACCAACTTGCCGCACTCTATTTAACACGATTTATTAGGTTTATTTAGCAATACAGTCATTTACTTTAACAAACTCATAAATCGCAAAATTTTGCAAGCCTCGCCTTCAAGCTTTCGATACGAGCCGTTCTCTTTCCAAAGCAGCTACTTGCACTTTACAGCCGGACAGCTGCGCTCCATTGCGTACTTTTGCAGAAAACACTTCATCAAAATGCGACGATTTCTATTCTTCTATTTTCTCGGGGTTACATCATTCATTCACGCTCAGCAATTTCATGGCAGTTGGACGGGCGAATTGAACATTGGTATTCAAAAATTAAGAATCAACATTCACATCGACTCCGTTGAAGCTTACGTAGTAAAGGGGAGTTTCGACAGCCCGAATCAGGGCGTTTTCGGCATTGCATTCAATGATGTACGCATTCGCAATGGCGAATTGATGTGCCGCCTTTCTGAGGCCGACATCACATTTCACGCTGAATTAACGGGTATTGATGAGATGGAAGGGCGATGGATTCAGGGTGGACAATCTTTTGGTTTTCCGCTAAGGCCTTTGCTGGAGGAAGACCGCAAACCCAAGCGTACTCAGGAACTGAGTCTGCCGCTCCCGTATTTAGAAGAAGCATTTTCATTTATCAACGACAATGGCGATACGTTGCACGGCACCTTAAGCATTCCTGCGGGAAGAAAGCGCTTTCCGGCGGTGATTCTCATTACGGGGAGTGGGCCCCAAGACCGTAATAGTGAAATTTTAGGTCATAAACCTTTTCTGGTGCTTTCCGATCATCTCACGCGCATGGGTATTGCCGTATTGCGTTTCGACGAAAGAGGTGTGGGAGAATCTGGGGGTGATTTTGAGCGGGCAACCACAGGCGATTTTGGTGCCGATGTAAGGCAGGCCTACCTCAAGCTGTTGAAGCATCGAAGAATAGACAAAAAGCGTGTGGGGCTCTTTGGCCACAGCGAAGGAGGGTGGACAGCCATGATTGCCAATAGCGAACTGCAAAACAGTCCGCCGGCATTTCTCATAATGGCGGCTGCATCAGGAGTACCAGCAAAAGAATTATTATTGATGCAAAGAGACCGAATCGAAAAACTACAAGGATTATCAAAACGACAAAGAGAAAAATCGGCCGAAGAAGTCACTGTGTATTTCGATATAATGCTTGAGGCAAATTCATTAGAAGAAGCCCATACCAAACTAGAAGGCTATTTTGCCGTAAAAGCACGCGATTATAACGATCCGGAAGCTTTGAGAAATGAGTATGCAATCATCTCGAATAGCATGTTGACTCCTTGGTTTTATTTCTTCTTGCACTATCCAGTGAGAGAAGGAATACATGCAATAAAAAGTCCAACACTAGTCATCAATGGTCGTCTAGACACACAAGTACCAGCCGAAGAAAATACAAGAAGTTTTTTACGAATATTACAACAAAATAGAGTGCCCGTAGAAGTAAAAATATA